>NZ_CALIAV010000107.1 GCF_938045625.1 uncultured Campylobacter sp. | reverse complement strand
AATGCCACCAAAAAGTAGGCTAAAATGAAGAAAATTTTGCTCGTTAGCGACGACGCTCAGATGCAGCTAAACCTCAATGCCGCGCTTTACCGCTTTAACATCCGCCTAGTTCGTTTTGAAAATTTAAGCGAGCTAAAAGAGGATTATTATAGCGGCAACCGCTACATCTTTTACGTCATCGACGTAAAGACGAAGGATCTAGCGAATTTCGACTCGGTCAAATTTCTGCGAGATAACGGAAGTTTAACTCCCGTTATGATCCTTATAGATAAGGCCATTCCCACGCTTTACAAGAAAATTTACTACGCAAAATACGACGACTTTATGGTTAAGCCTTTTTTGCCCGAGGAGTTTTTGTTTCGGGTATTTAGAAACTGCCGAATTTTACTCGGGAGCAAATTTGAGCTAAAAAACGGCGCCGTATACGACAAAAACAGCCTCACTCTGCACATAAACGGCACAAGTATAATGCTAGGTAAAAAAGAGGGGTTGTTTTTAGAAATTTTAGCCAAAAACGCCCCGCACGTAGTCACGATCCAGGAGCTTGAGTGGAGTATCTATAAAGACGAAAACGTCTCGTCCGATCGCCTGCGCTCGCTCGTGCGTCAGCTACGCGCGAAGCTACCATTTGAGCTAATAAAAACCGTGCGCAGTATCGGGTACAGTTTGGAGGAGTAGCTAGAGCTTAGGCAAGATCACCTCTTTTTGCGCGAGTTTTTCAAAGGTGCAGACGTCGCCGTAAATTTTAGCCAGCAGCTCGTCGTTTAAAACCTGAGCGACGCTGCCTTTTGAGACGATCCGCCCGCCCTTAAACACTATCACTTCGTCGCAAAACCAAAGGATGTGGTTTGGCTCGTGCGTGCATATGACGATCGTCTTGCCGCCCGCAGCGATCTTTTTTAAAATTTTCCAAAGCGTGATCTAGTTTTTAAAATCAAGCGCGGACGTCGGCTCGTCAAGCAAGATGAGCGGCGTATCCTGCGCAAGCGCCCTGGCGATAAAAACGAGCTGCCGCTGCCCACCGCTAAGCTCGTTCATCTTTTTATCCGCCAGATGCGAGATACCGATAAACTCCATCGCCTCGCTAACCGCTCTTTTGTCGTCTTTACTAAAGCCAAATAGGCTCTTTACGTGCGTGGAGCGGCCCATCAGGACAATGTCTCTTACGAAAAACGGAAAATGCAGCTCGGTATGCTGCGCGACGTAGGCGATGTTTTTGGCCATCCACGCGGGGCTTTTGTGCTTCGTATTTTGCGAATCAACGTAAATTTCGCCGCCTTTTATACTTAGAAATTTCATACAACAGTTAAAAAACGTGCTCTTGCCGCTGCCGTTGGTGCCTAAAAGACCGCATATGTTGCCTCTTTTGATCTCGATGCTTACGTCTTCGAGCCCAAATCCTCCGTAGCTAAAGGATAAATTTTTCGTTTGCAGTATCATTTTAGCAGCTCCTTTGCTTTGCTTCTTAAAAGCGCGATGAGAAAGGGCGCGCCCACCAAAGAGGTTATGATGCCCACGGGGATCTCGGCCATCGCTACCGTGCGCGCGAGCGTGTCGCATACGAGCAGATAGAGCGCTCCTATAAGCCCCGATAGCGGCAGCACCCATCTGTTATCCGGGCCGCTTATGAGGCGCGCTACGTGAGGCATTATGAGTCCTATCCACGCGATGATGCCCACATTTGCCACGCACACTGCGGTCATCAAAGTAGCGATCGTTATAAATATAAGCTTGTATTTTTCGGGATTTATGCCGAGGCTTCTTGCCTGATCGTCGCCTAGACTTAGTAAATTTAGCTTCCACGCAAGCGTGCAAAGTGCTACAAAGCAAACTCCCGTGACCGATGCGATCTCGCCTAGGCTTTGCCATTTGGAGTAATACAGCCCGCCCATCATCCAAAATGTGATCTCTCTTAGCTGCGCGTCCTCGCTGACGTATTTTACGATCGATACGCACGCAGAAAATATCGAGCTTACGATGACGCCAGATAAGATAAGTCCCACTACGGGCACTATACCGCCGTTTTTTGCGAGCGTATAGGATAAAAACACCGCAAAAAACGAAAATGCAAACGCGCTTAAAGCGATATTAAAAAATATGCCCGAAAACAGTATCGCTAGTGCCGCGCCCAGGGCCGCGCCCGAGCTAGCTCCCAGTATAAAGGGCTCAACGAGCTGGTTTTTAAAGCAGGCCTGATATATCGCGCCCGCGTTTGAAAGCGCGAAACCCACTATCACGGCGGTTAAAATTCTAGGCATTCTGATTTCAAAGATGACGGTTTGATCCATCTTAGAGATGCCTGCGGCGGGGATGTCAAAAATTTTCAAATTTAAAACGTCCAAAATTTTAGCGATCGAAATTTTATAATCCCCGAGCATGAGCGCCGCGATCATACAGAGCAAAAGCGCGCCCAAAAGAACGAATAAAAATAGTAAATTTGACTTAAAAGCGCCTGGCTTAAAAGTCATTCTCTACCGTCCAGTCTAAAATTTGCTCGCTTCTAAGCGCCTTTGCCTGCTCTTCGCTCACGCCGTAAACGTCTTTGTAAAAATCGATGACAAATTTATGAACCTTGATGCCTGAAAAGAGCTGCGGATAGGCCGCTTTTGCGATTATGAGGATATCGATCGGATACTCCACGCGGCGCGCGCAGTTCATCGGCGACCACGGCATAGCGTAAACGCGCTTGTTTTTGATCGCTTTTAGCTCCTCAAGTTTTTCAAAATCTGCCGAATTTAAAAGCTCGCTTGCGGGATGGTAGCCGTTTGAGGTCGGCAGCACGATGACGTCGGGATCTATCGCGTAGAGCTGCTCGGTGCTTAGAATCACGTTTGAGCCGTCGCCTCTAAATGCGTTTTTAGCGCCCGCGATATTTTCGATGATGAAGGATTCGGGGGTATTTACGCCGTAAGCGCTCGCCACGCCGCCGTTTTTGCGGATATTTGGATTAAGCCCCATGTAGAGCATGCTTACCTTTTGATCCTCTTTTAAATTTGCCGTGCGCTCCTGCACGAGTTTTTGCGTTTTGTCGAGGTATTCAAAGAGTTTTAGAGCCTTGTCCTTTTGCCCAAATATCTCTCCGAGCACTCGCATCTCCTCTTGCATCGTTGCGATTTCAGCGCCTCTTGGAGCATAGATCACGGCAAGCGGAATTCCCAGAGCTTCGATAGTGGCGATCGTTTTTTCTACGGCGTCTTTATTTGAGCCGCGCAGCGTGCAGTCTCCGATACGAAGGATCACTAGCTGCGGATTTTCGTTTGCTAAGGCTTCGAAATTTATAACGTTTCCTTGCGGAGAATTTACGCAAGGCAGGTCATTTAGCCACGGGTGCAGATACTTCATGACGTTCCATTCGCGAAGTGTGTAAGCTTCGCCCGCTTTGGTGGTGAAGTCGTATTTGTAGTCTCTCTTCATAGGCCACGAGCCGATGAGCTTTACCTTGTCGATCACGCCAAGATGTGTCATGACGCTCTCGACGAACCCGTCGTCGATCGTAGCGACCCTCTCAAGCGGAGATGCGATCTTAACCTCCGCGCCGCCTGATTAAATTTACCTAGATTTCGCGCCATCGCCGCGCTATAAAGCTAAAATTTAAAATAAGCCGTTTTGGGTATAATTTTCAAAAATTTCGGAGCGGTAAAATGGATAGAAAAGAGCTTCTAGGCGGCGTAAAACGCATCGTCGTAAAGGTCGGCACCTCGACGCTGGCAAACGCGGACGGTTCGCTAAACGAGGACAAAATCAAGCAAATCGTAGCAAATTTAAGCGAACTAAACGAAAACGCGGAAGTGGTTTTCGTAACCTCGGGCGCCGTGGGGGCTGGCATGGGTCAGATGAAGCTCGCGCACAAGCCAAAATCCATCGTCGAAAAGCAAGCGCTTGCGGCCATCGGGCAGGTCTCACTCATACATCTTTATCAAATTTTATTTTGGGCGCACGGCAAGACGATTGCGCAACTGCTGCTAACCAAGGACGATTTTAGCGACCGCCGCCGCTACCTAAATATGCGCAGCGTCCTGCGCTCCCTGCTTGCCAAAAAAATCATCCCCGTCATCAACGAAAACGACCCCGTCGTGGGCGAGGGAATAAGGGGCGTAAAAGTGGGCGACAACGACACGCTAAGCGCGCTGGTTGCGGGACTAATCGAAGCTGATTTGCTCGTGATTTTGACCGATATCGACGGGCTATACGATAAAAATCCCAGCATTTTTGCGGACGCTAAATTTATAAATTTGGTCGAAAATTTAGATGATAGCATTAGAGCCGCTGCGGGCGCGGAGGGCAGTAAATTTGGCACCGGCGGCATGCGCACCAAAATCACCGCAGCCGAGATGTCGACCAAAAACGGCACACACCTCATCATCGCAAACGGCGCCGACCCGCGAAACATCGTGCGAGCAGCACAGGGCTGCGAGGTCGGGACGCTCTTTTTGGCGGGCAAAAATAGGATAAATTCGCGTAAATACTGGCTCGCCTACTCCGCCGCGGACAAAGGCTCCGTCGCTATCGACGCGGGCGCAGCGAAGGCGCTAAAAGAGGGTAAAAGCCTGCTAGCAGTCGGCATCCACGAGGTCGTGGGCGAGTTTGAGCGTGGCGAAACGCTAACTATCAAAGATACAAGCGGCCGGGCGCTAGCTCGCGGCATAACAAACTACTCCTCGGCCGAGCTAGCCCTCATAAAAGGGCGCAAGAGCGAAGAGATCGAGGCGGTTCTGGGCTACAAATACGAGGACGAGGCGCTGCACATCGACAACATCGCGCTTATTTAGGTCAAATTTGGCGGTTTGCTGGCGGCTCAATTTAGCCTCGAGCGTGTCAAATTTACGCCAAATTTTAAGCAAATTTCGCTATATGGCTGTAAAATTTAAAGCTGATACGGCGGCTAAATTTGATCAAATTTGACTGTCTAAACCAACCGCGCGCCTGCCGTTAAATTTGATGGTTGATTTTTGAGCGCGCTTTAAAATATGGATCAGTTTAAGGAAAACGATGAACGAAAAAGAATCGCAGACCGCGAAATCCCGCCGCGACCCTGTGGCGCATAAAGGCTTGTTTGAGCGAGCTATTTTAGCCGGCTGGGCGCCGTTTTCGCTCGGGGTCTTATTTTTTGCGGCACTTGGGATATGGGCGTTAAATTTAAGCCCGGACGAGATTTTAGAGCTTAAATTTTGGTTACCTTTTATCCGCGGCGTGCGTGTTTTTGCACCGTTTTTAGACGACTTTACAAACAACGGCGCGAGCCTAAACGTGATTGCTTTTTACGCCTGCGCCGCGCCGTTTTGGATCTGCTTTTTCGCCGCCGTTTTTTGCCTAAACTACGGCCGCACGGATGTCGGAGGCGTAAATTTGATCGTCGTAGCCGCAAAACTCGTCGTGCTCGGCGGATTTTGTTTTCTCGCGTTTAGCGGGCTGCTCTTTGCGTCTGAAGGGATGGGTGGCAGATGGGGCGTTTACGTGCGCTTTGACGCCTATGCCCTTGCAAACGACAGCGCGCCTTATAATCTTGCTGCGGCTCTGGTTATCGGCGCGATTTTTGCGGCGTTTGGCGGCGTAGTTTGCGATTTTATTTATGGATTACGAGGTAGCCGGCGGTAGTGAGCCGCTTTGCTCACTACCGTTTTTCTATCGCGCCCGGATTTTCGGTGCTAAATTTTAGTAATATAAACCCGGCGGCGCCTGAAACTACCGAACCTAGCAATATAGCAAGCTTGTCCGTGTAGGCAAAGGCGTCCGTGTCGTTGTAGGCTAGGCTGTTGACGAAAAGACTCATCGTAAACCCTACGCCGCAAAGCACGGCAATGCCGTAAAGCTGGATGAAATTTGACCCCTCGGGCAGCTTGGCTAGCTTAAATTTGATCGCTAAAAAGCTAAATCCAAATACTCCGATTTGCTTGCCGATGAAAAGCCCCAGCGCCGTGCCTAGCGCGACCGGAGACAAAATCTCGTCCAGTCCGACGCCTCGCAGTGAGATGCCTGCGTTTACGAAGGCAAATATCGGCAGCACGCCAAACGCTACCCAGCCGTGCAGGTCGTGCTCGATACTTTTTAGCATAGATTTGCCCGGCTCGTCTTTAAAGCTAAGCGGTATGAAAAAGGCCGCTACGACGCCCGCAAGCGTGGCGTGAATTCCCGATTTTAGCACCGCTACCCACATCACCGCGCCTACGATTAGATACGCCGCTTTGCTCTTTACGCCGAGTCTGTTTAGCGCAAAAAGTGCGGCTAGGCAAACGCTCGCTACCGCAAGCATTTGTGTGCTAAGCTCGCTCGTGTAAAATAGCGCGATAATCACGATCGCGCAAAGGTCGTCAACGATCGCTAACATCATGAGGAAAATTTTTAAACTAGTCGGTACGCGCGGCCCAAGTAGGCTTAAAATCCCCAAAGCAAACGCGATATCCGTCGCTGTCGGTATCGCCCAGCCGCCAAGCGCGAAGGAGTCGTGCTTCGTAAAAAGATAGAAGATAACTGCGGGCACTATCAGGCCGCCTGCTGCGCCGATCGCCGGTAGCGCGATTTGCGACGGATTTTTTAGCTCGCCCTCCAGCACTTCGCGCTTTAACTCAAGCCCGATGAGAAAGAAAAATACCGCCATCAATCCGTCGTTTACCCACAAGATTAGCGGCTTGCTTAGCCCGTATTCGCCGAAGCTCACGGTAAATTTGGTCTTTAAAAATTCGTTGTAAAAATCGCTCAAAAACGTGTTTTGGCATAGCAGCGCCGCGACCGTAGCGATCATCAGCAAAATCCCGCCGCTGGCTTCGTGTTTTAAAAACTCTTTTATTCCGCCCATTTTGCTTCCTTTTTATAAATTTTGGCGATTATATCGTATTTTTACGCTCGCATAAAATTCGGGCGAATTTGGCTATAATCAAGTCAAATTTAAAGGTAAATTTAGTAGACGCGTCGCTAAAATTTGCCATGCCGCGCTTGCGGGAGCGGGACGCTTGCGCACGGTTTTTATAGATTAAGGAGCGAAAATGAATGAAATTTTAGATATATGTAAGCGTGCAAAGGCTGTTTGTGGCGAGCTTTTGAGACTTGATAGCAGGGCTAAATTTGAAATTTTAAACGCCGTGGCGGACGAGCTGCTAGCGCAAAAAGAGGCTATAAAAGCGGCAAACGCCAAAGACCTTGCAAACGGCGAGAAATCGGGCCTTAGCTTGGCGTTGCTTGATCGTTTGCGACTAACGGATGCCCGCATCGAGGCTATGGCGAAGGGCGTGCGCGAGGTGGCGGGCTTCGCCGAAGTCGTGGGCGAAAATTTAGGCGGCTGGAGCCATCCAAATGGCATGCAAATCAGCCGCGTACGCGTGCCGCTGGGGGTGCTGGGTATCATCTACGAGAGCCGTCCAAACGTCAGCATCGACGCGGCGGCTCTGGCGCTAAAAAGCGGCAACGCGGCGATTCTGCGAGGCAGCGCTAGCGCGCTAAATTCGAATATCTTTTTAGTAAATTTATTTAACGAGGCGGGGGCGAAATTCGGCTTACCGACGGGCGCGGTGCAGCTAGTAAAAAGCGCCGAACGCGAAGTAGTGGCGCAAATGGCGAAAATGAGCGAGTATATCGACGTTTTGATACCGCGCGGCGGCAAGAGCTTAAAAGATTTTATCGCGCAAAACGCGACCGTGCCGATCATCATGACGGGCGCGGGGGTGTGCCACATCTTCGTCGATGAGAGCGCAAATTTGAGCGAGGCTGCAAAGATAATCAAAAACGCCAAAACCCAGCGCCCAAGCGTCTGTAACGCCGTTGAGTGCGTACTTTTGCATGAGTGCATAGCGGGCGAAATTTTACCGGAGCTGGTGCGCGAGATGCCGGAGGTCGAGTTTCGCGTGAGTGAGCAGCTTCTAGGCGCGTGCGAGTCGGAGTTGCGCGGTTTGGCAAACGTTAAGGCTGCAAGTGAGAGCGATTTTGGCGCCGAGTTTTTGGATCTCGTTTTGGCTGTACGCGCGGTGCGAGATACGGATGAGGCGATCGGCTTTATAAATGCGCATTCTAGCGGGCATTCGGACGCGATTTTGAGTGAAAATTACTCAAACGTCGAGCGATTTTTGAACGAAGTCGGCAGCGCGGTCGTCTACGCCAACGCCTCGACGCGTTTTAGCGACGGTAGCGAGTTTGGATTTGGCGGGGAGATCGGCATCAGCACGCAAAAGCTGCACGCCAGAGGGCCGATGGGGGTGAGGGAGCTTACGACCTATAAATACGTCGTCCGTGGAGGCGGGCAAATTCGTTAGCGGCTCGTCTTTTGAGCGCTTTTTGCGGATTTTGTTAAAATTTGACTCGATAGGCTATATGCCTTATCCTCGTCAAATTTTAACTTCATTCTGCTTGCAGCTGCGAGCTTACGAAGCAGAAAACCCCAAAAATCATCTCAAAACAAGCGTAGCGTTTTTGCGAAGCAAAATGTTTCTATAAAATACTTCGCCTTATCGTTTTACGTTCAAATTTGGAGTCAAATTTAAAGCTGAATTAGTATTTTTTCGGTGCGACAAAACATCGAAATTTGCGACATCGACGGCGACTTTTTCGGCGATGAAATTTGACCCGTCGCAGGTCACCGCTCGGGCGTAGAAAGGCGAAATTTATGCTAAAATCGGCGTAAATTTAAAGGAAACCGATGAAAAAACTAAAATTTATCTTTGCTTTTGCCGCGGCGTTTATTTTTGGCGGCTGCTACGAGACGACGCTACTTACGCGCGTGCCGATCTCGGCGCTTGCTTCGGATAAAGGTGCAGACGTGAAATCCACGATCGTGCTAACTGGCATAACGCCGCAGACGCACGACGAAAAAGTAGTAACGGACAACGTGCGGATTTTCGTCCCGGACGCTAAATTTAAGGATTTTCCGACGGGAGAAACCGCCTACGAGATGAGCGTGAGCGCCGGTAAGGGCGAAAAAGGCGGCAAAAACTCGGATAAGCGCGCCGTGCGGATATATCTAAGCCCAGACGGCGACGTCTACGGCAAGCTTAGCAAAAATATGCTCGAGCAGTACGCGGGCGCGGCAAAACAGGGCGAAGCGCCGACGCTAAAAGCGGCGATCAAATTTGAAAACGACACGAAGGACGTCTATGAGCTGGTCGTGGGCAACGACTTTAAGGCTAGCGATGAGGCGCAAACGGGCGGCGTTTATACCTTGACGCCTGGGCAGGTTACGGGGGCTATCTGGGCGGATAGCGCGGTGGTACGTGACGCGGTCGCGGGCAAGGCGGTTAAAATCGGTACCCTAAAAAAGGCAGCAAAATGAAAAATCCTAAAATCGGCTTTATCGGCGGCGGAAATATGGGTGGCGCGATGATAGAGGCGCTTTGGCGAGCGCAATCTGACGAGGCCGGCGCAGTGCGAAGCTTTGCCGAGGACGAGCAAAAATCCAGCGGCAGCGAGGCGCGCGGGACGGAAAATTTAGCGCAAACGGATAAAAAAGCAAGCCCGCACGAATGCGAAAAAAAGACGAAATTTGAAATCCTAGCCTGCGCCAGAAGCAAAAACGAAGCTTTGCGGCAGAGATTCGGCGTAAAAATAGCCGCGAGCGAAGCGGATCTAGCGCGCGAAGCGGACGCGGTCGTACTGGCTACTAAACCCGCTAGCTACGAGGCTATCTTGCGCCTGATCGCACCCGAGCTAGCGGGCAAAATTTTGCTTCTTTTGGCGCCGAATTTTGACATAAAGCGCGCTAGACAAATCGCTGGCGAGGGCGTTTATATCGCTCGCGCGATGCCAAACGTCGCAGCTAGCATCGGAGCGTCGGCCACGGCTCTTTGCTTTGACGCGGGATTTAGCGAGGCTAAGAAAGAGACCGTGCGCGAGATAATCGCTAAAATCGGTAAAATTTACGAGATAGACGAGGCAGGTTTTGCCGCATTTACGGGTATCGCGGGAAGTTTGCCGGCGTATACGTGCGCCTTTATCGAGGCTGCGGCCGATGCCGGCGTGCGGGGCGGACTGCCTAGGCAGCTTTGCTACGACGCCGTCTGCGCAGCCGTAGAAGGGACGGCGCGTCTGATCCAAAGCGGCAAGCACCCTGCCGCGCTAAAAGACGAGGTCTGCTCGCCGGCGGGAACCACGATCGAGGGACTTGCTGCGCTTGAAAAAGGCGGATTTCGCGGCGCTTTGATGCAGGCCGTCGCCGCTTGCATCGCCAAAGCGCGGGGTTAGGTAAATTTAAAGGATAAAAATGAAAAATTTATTATTTGCGCTCTTTGTAGCGTTAAATTTATTCGCTAGCGAGCCCGGCCTTTCGCCATTGTTGGCCGCAGATACGCTTGAAAAGCTCAAAAAATGCAAAAATCCCGACCTAAACGCTACCAAAGAGTGCGTACAAGCTGGCATGGTGGCCGCAAATTCCAAACAAGACTATGGCGCGGCGGAGGGGCTATTTAGCCTAGCCTGCGCTAAAGGAGACGGCGAGGGCTGCTTTTATCTGGGCGAACTTTATAAAAATAATCTAGTAAAGGCCGCGGATAAGAGCGAGCGCGAGACTAAGATTAGCGCGTATTACAAGGCTAGCTGCGTCCTTTACGAGTATTTGCCCGGTTGCTTGGCGTTAGCGAATTTCATGCAAGAAGAGCTAGGCGACGAGGTGCAGTCGTTTGCGATAAACAATACCCTATGCAACAAAAAATACGCTCCCGGATGCTACAACGTGGGCTGGATGATAGAGCGAACGGGAGGCGATATAGGCGAGATGATGGAGTATTACGAGCGCTCGTGTAAGCTAGGCTACGTAGGCGGCTGCGCGAGAGCGGCGTGGCTGTATGAGGGAAATTTCAACGAAAACAGATACGAGCAAGTAAAAAAAGACGCGAAAAAGGCAAAGCAAATGCGAAAAAAGGCGTGCGAGCTAG
>NZ_CALIAV010000106.1 GCF_938045625.1 uncultured Campylobacter sp. | reverse complement strand
AAGAAGCAAAATTGAGCGTGCGCTAGGCATATAGCCTGCGGAGCGAAAATTTTGTAAAATCTCGGAAAAGCGCTCGTAACGAGACTTCGCTACGAGGAGACGAGGCGGAAACGACGGAGGCGAGGGAGTGGACTAGTCGTCCGTGACCGAAGCCGACCGAGTTTCCAACGAAGTATAAAGGAAAAAGACAAGCCGCAAAGGCAGCTTGTCTAAAAGTAAGATTATTTAATAAATCCGTAAAGGTTAGCCAACACCCAACCCACTGCGCATGAACTAAACACGCCGATAAGGCCAGGGATGATGAAGCTGTGGTTGATGACGTATTTGCCGATCTTTGTAGTGCCTGAGCGGTCAAACTGGATCGCCGCAAGGTCGCTCGGATATGTAGGAAGGATAAAGTATCCGTAGCAAGCCGTAGCAAACGCGACGATGATGCCTGGATCCACGCCGATCTGAACTGCAAGCGGTACGAATGTCGCGGCAGCTGCTGCTTGAGAGTTTAGGAACTTAGAAATCAGCATACCTACGACGATATACATCCACGGATAGGCCTTCATTACCTCTCCTAGCGAGCCTTTTAGCATCTCGATGTGAGAGTGGAACATCGTATCAGCCATCCAGCTGATGCCGTAGATCGCTACGAGCGCGACCATACCGCTGTGGAAGATCTCGTTTTGAGCGATCTTAGCAGCCTTGATGCCTGAGTAGATCATCATGATAGACGCAGCTAGTAGCATGAAAATTTGGATCGTATCGACCATGCCTAGAGGCGCGGTCTTTTTCATAGTATCTTTTACTACGATGCTAGCGTTTGCGACGGTTTCGGTTTTATCACCTTTGGTGATAACTACGTTGCCGTCTTGAAGCACGATAGTTTGAGTTACTTTCTTGTCTTTATCTAGGACTTCTACATTCGTAAATTTAGTAGCGTCTTTTACTTTATTGTCTTTTACGTTTGAGACAATTTTGCTATCGGTGACGGTAGATACTACTTGACCGTCTTTTACGGTGATGTTTTTAACTACTTTTTTATCTACTACGATTTCGATAGATTTGCCAGGGACGTCGCTAGTCCAGCTAGGGCGGAGTTGTTTATAGTAGCCTAGAACCGCCACGATAGCGATAGTAGCTAGGAATATCCACATCACGTTCCACTGTTTAGCAGGAAGTTTTACGCCGATTAGAGAGTGAGATTCGTCTGAGCCGTAGATATATTTTCTTTGCTCAGGGTCTTTGATCCTCTCTTGGAAATCAGGGTCTTTATCTAGGTCTTTACCTCTAAAGATCGAGTAAGTACCGATGATAAGCATACCGATAAAGGTTGCCGGGATAGTGACTTTTAGTAGATCCACGTAGCTAGTAAAGCCGTCGATATGAACGGTACCGGTACCTAGCAAAACGGCGACCATAGATACGCCCGCAACCGAAACCGGGCTAGCGATGATAGCTAGCTGAGACGAGATCGTAGTAGCAGCCAGCGGTCTTTCTGGACGGATGCCGCTTTTGATAGATACATCGTAAATGATCGGTAGTAGCGTATAAACCGTGTGTCCCGTGCCGCATAGAACGGTTAGCGTCCAGCCGCAAAGAGGAGCTAGGATACAGACGAATTTAGGATTTTTTCTTAGCGCTTTTTCCGCTATCTGAAGCATAACGTCAAGACCGCCCGCGGCTTGTAGCGTTGAGCTTGCTACGACGACGGCTAGGATCGTTAGGATGACGTCTACTGCTGGTTTGCCAGGCTTCATACTGAATGCAAATACCAAGATAACAAGACCGATGCCGCCTAGTACGCCTAGCGCCATACCGCCTTTTTTAGCGCCGTAGAATAGACATCCGAGCACTACGATTAGTTGGAGAGTGAACTGAGTGCTTTCACTCAAACTGGTTAGGAATTCCATTTGTTCTCCTTTTTGGAAATTACGCCGCGATTATATAAATATTAAAATTAAATACTAATAAAAAAATTAAAAAT
>NZ_CALIAV010000105.1 GCF_938045625.1 uncultured Campylobacter sp. | reverse complement strand
GTAGGGCAGAATTTTGTGATTTTACGCAGAATTTTGCTAGTAAAAATTTTTGCCCTTTTCCTCTAGGCTCACAGGATACTGCCAGGTGCCAAGCGATACCGCAAATAAGAGCACCCAAAGCAGCAGCAGGGCGGAAAATTTCATTTATAGCTCGTGCGGTAGAATTTTTGATAAAATTCCTCTACTTTTTTGTTAAATTCCGCCTCGTCGAAGTGCTTCGGATAGAGCTTCATCGCTAGCCACCACTCGCCAAGCGCCATGGCTTCGGCAGTCGGATAGCTCCACGCTTTAGCGTATTCTGGCATCATATAAATTTTATCCTCTTTGACCGCGCTTAAATTTGCAAGCTGCGGGTTGGATTTGAGCTCGGCGGCCTCTTTTTCGCGGTTTGCGACCTTGCCAAGAAGCTCTATGCCGTCGTAAAAGCCCTCGGTGTAGGCCGCCTCGTCGTCTTTGAAGGTCGGATTTAGCTTGCTTTTATCGGCGGCGTCGCTGCGCTGGAAGCTAACTGCGACGACGGGGATTTTGAGCTCCGTCATTTTGTCGATGTATTCTTGCGGGATGTAGTTCGTGACGATCACGATGTCGGGCTTTAGCTTAAGCACCGCCTCGTAGTTGATGACCTTTAGATCGCCGGGGGTCGGCATATCTTTTAGGCTCGGCGCTAGGCGGACGTAGTTTTTGCCGAGCGATTTCTCCCACGACTCCTGTACGCCGACAACCTTATCTAGCGCGTTTAGCTCATTCAGCGCATTTAGGCTTTGGTGCTGAAGCACGACTATGCGCTTAACCTCATCAGGCAGCGTGACATCGCGGCCTAGTTGGTCGGTTATAACGCGGTCTGCAAAAAGCGAACTCGCGCACAGCGCAAGAGCTAGCGCGAAAGAGTGAGATTTGCTCATGTTTTTTCTTAAGTTTTTAAATTATATTTATTTACAGCCTTAAAATTAGTACTTCTAGTCCATAAATAAATAGTAGTATATTACAAGAACGGCGATAAAATTAGCATAAATTTACAGATTTTGTTTTGCAGGTAAATTTAGGAGGTGGCATTGGTGTATTTTTTGATAAATTTAGCGAAACGGCATGCGTGGTAGCTGCGATGAAATTTGAAATTTATAAATTTTAAGGCTGCGCAAGAATGATATTTTTGATCCTGACCCAAGCCGCTAGTTCGCAAAGCGGGATCAAAAGCGCTATCGTAAGCAGCGCATATGGAGTTACCGAACCTTTAAGTAGCGAAATATCGATAAACTGAAGCGCTGTGCACATAAAGGCTAAACCTGAGTAGATGTAGAAAGCACTGTTCTGCGTATCTTTGCCGAGCAGATAGTACGCAACGCCAAGCATAAACCAAAAGTAGATAGTTAGAATAGAGTCTGTGGTAAGAAATATCGTAAGGGCCGAGCCTTGTATATTTAAAAAATTATTTGCGACCGCTCCGATTACAGAATAAGCATTATCTACGAAAGAGCCTCCGATCTGCGCCGCGGCATACCCTACCGCACTAAAACCGACTTGACTTACCGAATACAATGCCATAGATAGCCATAAAATCGCTAGTAGCGCCGCCGTGACTAGTGCGGAGGAAGTTCTCGTAAAAAGTTTGCTTGCGGAGAGTTTGGAAATTTGTCTAGCGGCAAGAAGCCTAAAGACCATCGATGCGAGAAAGATAAGGCAAATAAAAAATACAGCGGTCAAAAATCCAGCCAGCGAGACACGGCTACAAAATTCGCACAAAGCCCAAATAGATATGTAGCCTCCGATTAGTAAAATATTAGAAGCTATGCCACGAAATTTTATCTCGGCCAGGGGTTTCTGATCCATCTTTGCGCCTTTGTATTTTCTTTAAATTTGGTAGTTGTTTTTATTTGCCGATCGGATATAAAAGAGGAGGGCTAAATTTAGCCCTCTATGTAGTTTTTGAGTTTTCTACCGACTTTCGGATGTTTTAGTTTTTTTATCGCAGAGCTTTCGATCTGGCGGACGCGCTCGCGGGTTACGTTTAGCTCCTTGCCTATCTCTTCTAGCGTGCGGTCGCTCTCGTCATCTAAAAGGCCAAATCTCATCCTGATGACGGCCTTTTCGCGCTCGTTTAGCTGATCTAGGACCTCGTCGATCTGCTCTTTGAGATCGTTTTTTAGGATGTGATCCATAGGGCTTAGAGAGCTTCTGTCCTCGACGAAATCTCCAAATTTACCGTCGTCTTCATTGCCGATAGGGGCTTCTAGACTGATAGGCTCTTTGGTTATTTTGATGACCTGTTTTATCTTGTCCGCGCTTAGTCCGACCTCGGCTGCGATTACGTTTATATCCGGCTCTTTGCCTTCTTCTTGTAGGTATTTTCGGTTGATTTTGTTGATACGGTTTATCGTTTCTATCATATGGATAGGGATACGTATTGTACGAGCTTGATCGGCGATAGCACGGCTAATAGCCTGACGTATCCACCACGTCGCATAGGTAGAAAATTTATACCCTTTTTTATATTCAAATTTATCGACCGCTTTCATTAGCCCGATGTTACCCTCTTGAATCAAGTCTAAAAACGGCAAACCGCGGTTTGTGTAGCGCTTGGCGATGCTTACGACTAGGCGTAAATTTGATTTTGCCATCCTGGCTTTTGCTTCGTCGGATATCTTTTTGCCGCGTTTGATCTGCTCTAAAATTTCCTTTAAAAGTATCGGATCGAGGTTGAATCCGCTCTTGCTCGCTTCCTTGGTCGCAAATAGCTTTTTGATCTCCACGTAGGTTGATACCATCGTAGCCTCGGGCACTCGCGCGATTATATCTTCTTTGCTGAGCTTGATGATATCTTTTAGGATCGACTTGTGATTTTTCTTTAGCTCGTCGCTAAACATAGGTAGCTTATACTCGAGTCTTTTTAGCTCTCTGTCAAATTCATCATCGCTCTTTAGCGCCGTTTCCATCGACTTTACGATCTCGGTTATGAGCTTGCTGGTAGGGCCTAGATCCATTAGCTTGTCTTTTAAAATTTTCTTTTTAAACGCAAGCGTTATCTTTGCTAAAAACTCATCATCAGTCTCTACTTCGTTTTGTTTATTTGCAGTTTTTAGCCACTCTTTTTTGGCCTTTTCGAGCGCTTTAAAACTCTCGATCACTTTTTCAGCTCGTTTGTCGTCTTTTTTATTGTGTTTTTTTGGCTTGGCTTCTTTCTCTTCGCCTTCCTCGACATCATCCTCGACTTCTTCGTTTTCTTCCTCTTCTTCGACCTCTTCGCTACCTTCCTCACCTTCGTCGTCAAAGCTTCTAAAAAGCTCTTTTACTCGGCGTTCGCGGTTAATGAGCGGCTCTTTGTAGTCAAGAATAAAATCGATAAGGTATGGTACCGAGCAAAACGCGTCGATGATGATATCTTCGCCAAGCTCGATTTTTTTGCTGATTTCTACTTCTTCCTCTTTGGTTAGTAGTGCGATTTGACCCATTTCGCGTAGGTACATACGCACGGGACTATCCGAGCGCGACCACTCGAGCAGATCGGTTTCGCTGGCGAGGTCAAATTCTTCCTCTAGATTGTCGTCGGCTAGTTTGGCTAGCTCCTCGCGGCGCTTTTTAGCATCTTCGATGTTGCGCATTTTTGCGATTTCAGCCGAGGTTATGAGCTGGACTTTATTTTCTTTTGCCAGCGACTCTATCTTTTTTGCTATCGCTGCGGTCGGCGCTTTGTCTAGGAATTTAACTAGTTTTTCGTAAGTGATATAGCCTTTGGCATTTTCTTTGAAAAGCTCTTCTATGAGCGACAATGTCTCTTTTTTTGCGGTACTCATTCGGGATTCCTTCTTTTTGTAGAAAACCAGGATTATACCCAAAATTCTTTAAACATTAATAAAAATACGATTATTCGGGCACTTTTAAGTAGGCTAAATTTACTGAAAATTTTATTAAATTTAATTTGGAACGAAAGTTGCTATTTAACGCTCAATAAAGCAAGCGGAAGTAGCTTGTGACGCAGACGAGGCGGATTTTTGCGAGGCGAGGGCGCGTATGTATGATACGTAACCGAAGCTGAGCAAAAAACCAACGAAGTATGCGTTTAAGATACGACGCGTAAGATAAGGAAAAGTAAATGAACAACGGCTACTACCAAGCAACCGGCGCCATGGTGACGCAGTTTAATCGCCTAGACGTCATCGCAAACAACCTTGCCAATATAAACACCATCGGCTTTAAACGCGACGACGTCGTAGTCGGGGACTTTGAGAGGATTTTTAAAGAGTACCGCGACGAGCTACCGATAGAAAATCACACCAAAGACGCGGCGAAATTTCTAAACAGAACTATCGATAGAGTGCCGCAAATTTCGGAGCAATACGTGGATTTTAGCCAGGGCGGGCTTAAATTTTCAAACAACGACCTTGACTTTGCGATGAAGCGCGAGGATCTGTTTTTCCTGGTCGAGGTGAAGCCCGGCGACGTGCGCCTAACCAAAAACGGCTCGTTTAATCTCGACGAGGACGGATTTTTGGTAACCAAAGAAGGCTATAAAGTGCTGCCGAGCGATTATTTTACGAATAATTTTCAAGGTATCCAAATCCCGCAGGGAGAGCGCTTCTCTGCTGATAAAAACGGCAATCTCTACTCAAACGAGGAGCCGCTAGCTAGGCTTTATATCGCGCAGCCAAAAGAGATACGAAATCTAACCAAAGAGGGCGATAATCTCTATGTTTTGCCGAATTTAAAGGAGCTTGAAGACGTGGGCGGCGAGATAGACGCGGTCGCGTGGAAATACACTCAAATCTCCAACGTAAACGCTGTGACCGAGATGGTCGGACTGATCGAGACGCAACGCTTTGTCGAGATGTATCAAAAGGTGATGACGTCGCATATGGACGATCTAAATCAGGAAGCCATAAGTAAGCTTGCTAACACGAAAGTCTAAATTTAGCGTTATCTCTTTGGCGTATTTGCGAGAGATTTAATTTTTACTCGCGGCGACAGGCTACGTGCCTAGTCTTGCTCGTAAAAATTTGCACGACTCGCAAATCCGCTCAAAGATATTTCCGCTAAGGTTTTTAAATTTTAATAAACACAAATCGCTATGCATTAAAACCCTGCCGCTAATATAAATTCAAAATACTTCCGCCAAAATATTTTCAAATTTTCACAAATTTGCAAATTTGGAACGCCTTTTGCTAAATAGCCAATAAATGCGAGAAATCGCGCCGAATTTGTAAAATTTGGATGCTCGCCTAATATAAAAAACGGACGGCGACGGTTTTATGCAAAAGCGTAAAATTTAAGACTGCAAATTTGGAATATTTTTTGCAAATTAAACAAATAAAGATAAGGCGCCCAAAGCTAAGCTAGTTGCTAAGCGGAAGCGATTTGCGGATTAGACGAGGCGGGTTTTATTTTGACGAGGGAGCATACTGGGCGTATGTGACTGAAGTTAAAATAAAACACAACGACGTATAAAACCAAAGCGCGACGCGCCTGTAGAAAGAGGAAAATGAAATGATGAGGTCTATTTACTCTGCCGCCACCGGCATGATCGCCCAACAAACCCAGATCGACGTTACGTCGCACAATATCGCAAATGTAAACACTATCGGCTATAAGAAAAACCGCGCCGAGTTTGCCGATCTGATGTATCAGGTCATGGAGTATGCGGGTACGGCAACCAGCGCCACGACGAAAAGCCCGACTGGTATCGAGGTTGGTCTAGGCGCGCGTCCGACGGCGATAACGAAGATATTTTCGCAAGGTTATTTTAAAGAAACGAGTAACAACCTCGATATGGTTATCGCTGGCAACGGCTTTTTCCAGGTGCAGCTTCCAGACGGAACGACGGCGTACACTAGAAACGGCGCCTTTAAGCTAGATAGCGAAGGCACGATCGTAAACTCCGACGGCTACGTGCTTCAGCCGCAGATGACTATCCCGGCTGATGCCACGCAGGTTTCAGTCGGCACTGACGGCACCGTCTCCGTGCTGCAGCCTGGCAACACCGAGATGACGCAGGTGGGCCGTATCGAGCTAGCAAATTTTATCAACCCAGCAGGCCTACACTCTATGGGCGACAACCTCTATCTACCGACGGGCTCTAGCGGCGAGGTCGTGGTTGGCACGGCCGGTCTTGACGGTCTGGGTACGATCAGGCAGGGATTTGTCGAGATGAGTAATGTCCAGCTGGTCGAAGAGATGACCGACCTCATCACTGGCCAGCGCGCGTATGAAGCCAACTCAAAGGCGATCACGACGAGCGACGATATGCTCTCTATCGTAAATAGCCTAAAGAGATAGCCTAAAGTAGGCTAAATTTGACGCCGCTCGGTCTTTCAAATTTACAAATTTGACTGACTAGGCGGCTTTTTAAATTTGCGGTAAAAAACGGCTAAATTTAGCTAAATTTTAGCCGTTTCGTAGCGGTTTTTGCTTGCAGTCATTGTTTATTTTATGATTTTTGGTTTGCCGATCGAGTATTTAAATCTAAGCCAAACATCAAGTGCGGACGGGTTAAATTTGATTATTTGGCGATTATTCTAAAAATCTGCTTATCGTCAGCCGATCCTTCAAATTTTACTCAAATTCCCGGTCTTTATCCTAAATTTTTAAATTTTTAGCTATCATCGCGCTTTTACTAAGGAAAATTTTTGCATTTTAGTTACGTTTTTAAGCTTAGCATTCCCATTTTTATGGGCTATTTTCCCCTTGGCGTCGCTTTTGGGATACTGGCTAAAAGCATGGGCGTTAGCGCATTTATCGCCATCGCTCTTAGCACGCTAGCATACGGCGGCGCGGCGCAGTTTATGATGCTCTCGCTTTTTAGCGCGGGCACGGGACTTTTGGAGGTTTTTATCGTGAGCTACCTTGTAAATTTACGCCATACTTTTTACGGACTCGCGCTTTTAAAAGAGTACAAAGATCTCAAATTTCGCCTTTTTAATATCGCAACTCTCACGGACGAAACCTTTGCGATATTTAAGGCGCTTAATATCTCGGACGCGGTGGAGCGTAGCTATGTTTTTACTCGGCTAAATTTGCTCTCGTGGCTCTACTGGGCGGCGGGAACGGCGGTCGGATGTTTAGCCGGCGGGCTGATAAAGGTCGATATGAGCGGGCTTGAGTTTAGCCTAACCGCACTTTTTATCGTGATCGTGATGGAGATGTTTAAAAACGATAAAAATTATAAAGTGCTGGGCGCGGCGTGCTTGTTTGGAGTCGCCGGCGTAGCGCTCATGCCTGCTAAAGCGATGCTGGTAGGCTCGATGGCGCTTTGCTTTATTTTTATTTTAGTTTTTAAGGATAAGCTTTGATAAGCGTGAGTTCAAGCGAGTGGGCGATATTCGCCGCCGTTTTGCTAAGCGCGTTTGCGACCTTTTTGACGCGCGCCGCGCCGTTTTACGTTATCAAAAACTATAAGCCGCGTCCGTGGCTAACGGCTGTGGAGCGACACATGGGGCTGATGATAATGGTCGTCTTGGTGTGCTACGGACTAAAGGACATCAAATTTGACGTTTATCCATACGGACTAAACGAAGCGGCAGCCGTTTTTAGCGCGGTTTTGATTCATCTAAAATTTAAAAATACCCTGCTTAGTATCGCGGCTTCTACGGCGATATATATGACGCTTATTAGGATTATTTAACTGAAAATAAAAATTAAGAATTAATAATAAATTTAAGCAATAAACGCTAAAATCCTCGTAACATCTCAATACAAGGAGCAAACATGCGTTTTGCAGTAAAGGCGGTGATTTTCATGCTTTTAGGAGCGACTTTGGCTTTTGCGAAGCCTACTATTTACATTTTGGCAACTGGCGGCACGATAGCCGGCAGCGGCTCGGGGGCTCTTGATACGAGCTATACCTCAGGAACCGTTACGGTCGATAAACTGATCGCTGCGGTACCTGATATCAACAAGATAGCAACCATCAAAGGCGAGCAGATCTCAAACATCGGCTCTCAAGAGATGAACAATGAAGTTTGGTTTAAGCTAGCAAACAGAGTAAACGAACTGCTAACTAGCGGCAAGGCCGACGGCGTAGTCATCACGCACGGAACTGATACGATGGAGGAGACTGCGTATTTTCTAAATTTAGTCGTAAAAAGCGATAAACCTATCGTAATGGTGGGCGCTATGAGAAACAGCGGCTCGCTAAGCGCGGACGGCCCCCTAAATATCTTTAACGCCGTAAACGTCGCGATGAATAAAGAAGCGGCAGGCAAGGGCGTAATGGTAGTGATGAACGACGAGATCCACGCGGCTCGAGAGGTAACTAAAAGCAATACTACTGCAGTTGATACCTTTAAATCTCCAAACAGCGGCAAGATCGGCACGGTGTTTTACGGCAACGTCAAATTTTATATGAATCCGCTTCGCAAACACACCGTAAATTCGGCATTTGACATCACAAAGATCAAAGAGCTTCCAAGAGCCGATATCATCTATAGCCACGCAAACGACAACCCGGATTTTATAAATTTAGCCGTCAAAAACGGAGCTAAAGGCATCATAAACGCCGGCATGGGTAACGGAAATCCATTCCCAAGCGCGCTTGAGGCTCTAGGCGAAGCGGTTAAAGCCGGCGTAGTAGTCGTGCGAGGCTCACGCGTAGGTAGCGGCGAGACCACGCTAAACGGTGAGGTAGACGACGGTAAATACGGCTTTTTGGCTAGCGACAACCTAAATGCGCAAAAAGCTAGAGTGCTTTTGATGCTTGCGCTTACGCAAACTACGGATAAGGCTAAGATTCAGGAGTTGTTTTTAACTCACTAAAATTTGAGTTTGAGCGGATATCTCGTGAGCGCTTTTAAATGAGCTTTAATTTTTCTCAACCTGTAGCCTATATGGCTAGTCTCAATCGAAAAATTATGCACAACATTTAAAATCATCTCACGATATATCCGCCTTATTTTATATCGAGGCAAGGTTGTTCAAAACGGGCAACTTGCCATCTCATTCGCAAAGCAAAATCCACCTCGCTTAGTCGCGATACTTTCGCTTTGTTTTCTATTACGGCGGATTTGCTAAATTTAAGGTCCGCCGTCTCTTTTATAAATTTCCTTTTTTGGCGGCTTTTACTGTTATGAATTTATCTTAAATTTGCGTTTAAATTTACCGCGCTAGGTGGCGGAAATCGGGCGAAAAACGGTGATTGCAAGCGTAAATTTTATCTTTCGTTGGGTATAATCGATTATTTTAATTTAAGGAGCAAAAATGGGAATGAGCGCGCACTATTACGCCTATGCGCAAGACGTTATCGAGGCGATCAAAAACGGCGGCGACAGCGACGCGCTGGACGAATACGACCTAGATAAAATGTGGGACGCGATGCATAAAACGCTAACTGGCAAAAATATGTTTGAAGCGATGAGTGCGGGCGAGATTTTCGCGACGCCAAATCCGCTTAGCTGGGCGATTTTTGGACGTGGCATGGCTGGCGAGGAGGGGAGCGAGGCGGTATCTTACGTGGACGCAGATGACGTAAAAGACGTAGCTAAAGCGATGTCTGATACCGATATCGACGCGCTTTTGGCAAACGTAAATTTCGCAGAATTTGGCGCGGCTGGCACCTATCCCGAGATATGGGAGTACGAGAGCGAATTTGAGGATATCAAAGCCGAGCTAAAAGAGCGTTTTAACGAGCTTTTGAGCTTTTATCAAAATGCCGCCGATAACGGACTTGGCGTGCTGATCGTAATAGCGTAAATTTTGCGGCAAATCCCGCTAAGCGCTTGGCGACGATGGAGCCGCTTTTGGGATAATTTTAAACCCGTATCTATAAAGTTAAATTTGCGGAGTGTAAATTTACGAAGCTATTTGCTAAATTTACGCTCTGCGCCTCAAAAAACGCAAGCAAAAGCCGCCGCTAAATCCGCTAAATTTACGCGCCCGCGCATAACAAAGCAAATTTCCGCCTCGACCCAAAAACAAAAACGACGACTGAAGTAAATTTTGCTAAATTTCCACCGTTTGGCCGCCGTTTTTTATCTTAAATTTATAAAATTTGATTTACTATTTCCTCAAAATTTAAGGCGCTTTATGAACTACCTGCTTTTTATCGTCACATTTTTCCCTATCAGCCTGATGCCCGGTATCAACATGACCTACGCGATGAGTATCGGCATGAGCCTAGGCTACGTGCGCGCGCTACCGATGATGGCAGGGCAGCTCACATCTTTAGCATTCGTGGGGATTTGCTGTATGCTCGGTGTTGGCGCAGTTTTGGCGCATTACGGCTTCGCGTTTAAGGTTTTAAACATCATAGCAGGCCTTTATCTGCTATATCTGGGTGCTATGCTGTTTTTTAGCAAGGGGCAGCTTAGTATCACGAAGGTTTCGCAGCTACCAAGCAAAAAGCAGATGTTTTTAAACGGCGCCGTGGTCTGCATCTCAAATCCTAAGGCGTGGATTTTTCTTTCTGCTTTGTTACCGACTTTTTTGGACGCGAACGATCCTTTTAGCCTGCCGCGCATACTTTCTATCACGGTTACGCTCGTTTTTATTGAGTTTTGCTCGCTAAGCATCTATGCTCTTGGCGGAGCGATACTAAAGAAATTTTTGCAAACCCACCTGCGACTTTTGGAGATTTTTACCGCCGCCATCATCTGCGTCATCGGCATTTTTATGATGCTTCGCTAAATTTACCCGCCCATTTCTAGTTAAATTTGATAAAATAGGACAAAATTTATCGTCTTGCCCGTTAAATTTGGGGCAAATTTAAGGAAAGCAAATGTTTAAAATTTTAGTCGCCGAGGATGATGAAAATTTAAATAAAATAATCTGCCTAAAGCTCGCGCAGGAGGGCTTTTCTCTGCTTGCGGCTTTTGACGGAGAGCAGGCTATAAAGCTGCTAGAGAGCGAGCGCGCCGATCTTGTCGTCACCGATATCATGATGCCAGGTCTTAGCGGATATGAGCTAACTAAGCAAATCAAGCTGCTAGACGAGTCGCTGCCGGTGCTGATGATAACGGCAAAAAGCGGCATGGAGGGCATGGAGAAGGGCTTTGTCACGGGGGCGGACGACTACATGAGCAAGCCTTTAAATTTAAAGGAGTTGATTTTACGCATAAACGCGCTTTTGCGCCGAGCCAAGATCGCTAGCGGCAAACGGCTGAGGTTTAAAAACTCCGAGCTCGACTATACGGCTCTTAGCCTAAAAATCGGCGGCGAGGCCGTGGAGCTCGCACCAAAAGAGTTTTATTTGCTCTTTTTACTGCTCTCAAATCCTGGCAAAATTTTCACTCGTCTTGAAATCATGCAAGAAATCTGGGGCTACGACACGGACAGCGACGAGCGCGCGGTCGATACGCACGTAAAAAAACTACGCCGCAAGCTAGAAAACTGCACGGACTTTGAGATAGCTACGGTGCGCGGCATCGGCTATAAGGGTGAAATTTACGAGTGAGGGGCGGGGGAGATAAAGTGAAAATTTTAAAAGCTATTTTCGCGGCGGCATCGGCGGTTTGCTATCTAAACTCGGCCGTTTTACCGCAAAGCGATTGGAACAAAAGAGAGCTAAAAGGCGAGGTCAAAAGCATGACGGCTACGGAGTATGAATACTCTATAGACAGCCCCGGCGCGCTAGAAAATACGCGCGTAAAGCGAACGGAGTTTAACGAAAACGGCTATATACTGCAAGAAACCGAGCATATAAACGGCGTGCCAAACGGCTCGGTTTTGTTTGAATACGGCAAAGACGGGCTAATCCGCAAAAAATATCAAGATAGCGCCGTTTATCTCTACGAATACGAATTTGACGGCGAAAATTTAGTCGCGACGGCCAAAGAACAGCATGTGGGGGATAAATTTTATCCGCGCACGGAGAAAATTACCTACGGCAAGGATGGTAAGATGATCGCTAGGACGGTGTATTCTGGCGGGACGCTAGTGACGGACGATAGCTACGTCTACGACGAAAAGGGCGTTTTAACGCGGATAGAAAATAATATGGAGCCTCGCAACGGTATAGAGATAAATTACGAACACAAGCCAAACGGCGAATATGAAAAAATCACGCAAGCCCCGAACTCAAAATGGGTTTATTACTACGCCGCAAACGGCGACGAGATGGAGTATACGTCGGTAAATTACTTCGGCTCTGAGGCAAAAATAGGGCAAATCTTGCAGTTTAAGGATATAAGCAGGGACGAGCGGGGAAATTTGACGCGTAAAACCTCGGTCAAATTTAAGCCCGCGGACAAATACTATGAAAACGGCGATATAAAAGAGATCGGTCTATATAAAAAAACGGAAATAAAATATGAATACTACGCAAAATAAGAAAAAATACCTAATCAGCCTAAAAACCTACACGGCGGCGATGTTTATCTTCGTCTTTTGCGTGCTTTGCGTCGCGGCGTCGGCGGCGATACTGGCTTACGAGCGGATATTTGAGATAAAGCTTGGGATGTTTTGGGGCATTATTAGCTTTTGCGCGATCGTGATGGGCGCGGGCGGAGCGATATTTTATGCCGTAACGGCGTATTTTTTAAGATACGTCGAGAGCTTTAGGCAAGCGGCGGGAAAGATCGCTAGAGGCGACTTTGCCGTTAGGGTCGCGCGCAAAAACTGCAAGCGCGGCGCAGATAGCGAATACCTTCACGAGCTGGACGAACTGGCGGCAAATATAAATTTGACCGCGTCGGCGCTGGAAAAAATGGACTACATGCAAAAGGACTTCGTCTCAAACGTCTCGCACGAGCTAAAAACGCCTCTAAGCGTCATCAGCGGCTACTGCGAGATCGCTCAGGACGAGACGGACGAGACGCGCAGAAACGAGTATCTAGACCTCATAAAAGAGCAGGCAAACTCGCTAAGCAGGCTGTGCGAGGATATGCTGCTGCTCTCGCGGCTAGATAGCCAGGCGGGCGTAAATTTAGACGAAAACGTGCGAGTAGACGAGCAGCTACGAAAGGCTGCGGCGATGCTGATGCAAAAGTACGATGGGCGGGAGTTTGATCTGGATCTAGTCGCCGTAACTGTGCGGAGCAACGCCTCGATGTTAGCGCAAATTTGGATAAATTTGATGGATAACGCGCTGAAATATTCAGCCGCCGATATCGGCGTGAGCTGCCGCGAAGAGAGCGGTCGGCTCACCGTGCGCATTAGCGACGAAGGGGCGGGTATCGAGGCAAAAAAGCTAGAAAAAATCTACGATAAATTTTATCAATGCGAGGAGTCGCACAAGGGTAAAGGTAGCGGCCTGGGGCTATCTATCGTACGGCGCATCGTTCATCTTTTAGGCGGGGAGATAAGCTTTGAGAGCGAGCCTGGACGCGGCACGACCGTGAGCGTAATGATCCCAAGCGCGCGTAAAATTTGAGGTAAAATGCGGCTAAATTTGAGAAAATTTGTGCTTTTGCGGCGGGTAAATTTGACTCTCAGGCTCGGCTGATTTCGCGGCAAATTTTACTTGTGGGCGCGAAATTTGACGGAATAAGCGTAAATCTCAAGCGAAATTTTAAAAAGTCATACAAAGGACACATTGAGGACACAAAAGGTCATTATAATTTTCCAAAAATAAAGGAGAAAAAGATGAAAGATTCTGCAGTAACTCACGTAACTATGGCTATCGGAGCCGTACTTTGGGGCTGTCTAACGGCAGCGGTGGTTTTGTTTTAACGATTAACGCAAAGAAACGTAAAAACAAAAATCTACGGACGAGTATCCTAGCAAGCGGCTCGCAAGCACGGCGATAGCTCGTCCAATCTCTAAATTAAATTTAGCCGCAGTCTCCGCATCAAAAAACTCAGCTAGTTTTCGTCTCGTCACGCTTGTTTTTGTACTAAATTTGAAATTTGACTCGCGAGCCGAACCGTTTAAATTTAACCTCAAATTTGCCCGCACCAACCGCTACCCTGCGCACTTTGATTGTTTATTTAGCTTCTTTTGGATAAAATCGCCCAAATTTAATCTTAAGGCGAATCATGAAACAAGCAAAAGTCTGGAAATTCGGCGACAATATCGACACCGACATCATCATAGCCGCGCGCTATCTCAACACATCCGACGAAAAAATCTTGGCCACTCACATCATGGAGGACGCAGACCCCGAGTTTAGTAAAAAAATCTCTGCGGGCGATGTCATCGTAGCTGGCGAAAATTTTGGTTGCGGCAGCTCGCGCGAGCACGCTCCTTTGGCGCTTAAGGCTGCAGGCATCGGCGCTGTGATAGCTAAGAGCTTTGCTAGGATTTTTTATAGAAACAGCTTTAACACTGGGCTTTTGATACTAGAAATCAAAGAAACCGACGAGATAAACGCGGGCGACGAGCTAAAAATCGACGTGGATAACGGCGCGGTCGTAAATTTGACGAGTGGCAAAGAGTATAAATTTAGCCCGATACCGCCGTTTATGCAAGAGCTTTTAAAAAGCGGCGGCCTCATAGAATACGCAAAAACAAGGATATAAAATGGCTAAAATTTATAACATAGCGGTGATAAAAGGCGACGGCATCGGTCCTGAGATAGTGGATGAGGCGATAAAGGCGCTAGATGCGGCTAGTGCGGAGTTTGGTTTCGAGCTTAGCTATAACTATTACCTGATGGGCGGTGCCGCAATCGACGTGTTTGGCGAGCCTTTGCCTAGCGAGACGCTAAACGGCGCGCTAAACTCGGATGCGGTGCTTTTTGGTGCTATAGGCGGGCCTAAATGGGACGGCTTGCCGCGTCATCTGCGCCCTGAAAGCGGGCTTTTAAAGCTGCGAAAAGAGCTTGGCGCGTACGCGAATTTGCGCCCTGCGATGATATTTGACGAGCTAGTAGACGCTAGTACGCTAAAGCCGTCAGTCCTTCAGGGCGTCGATTTTATCGTGGTTAGAGAGCTAACGGGCGGGATATACTTCGGTCAGCCGCGCGAGAAAAAAGAAAACAGCGCCTACAACACGATGACCTACACGAGCGAGGAGATCGAGCGTATCGCAAAGGTCGGATTTGAAACCGCGATGAAGCGCAAAAAACGCGTCTGCATGGTCGATAAAGCAAACGTGCTAGAGACCAGCCAGCTGTGGCGCGAGGTCACGAGCGAGGTCGCAAAGAGTTATCCGGAGGTAAATTTGGAGTTTATGTATGTCGATAACGCGGCGATGCAGCTGGTGCGCGCGCCTAGTAAATTTGACGTGATTTTGACGGAAAATCTCTTCGGCGATATCTTAAGCGACGAGGCTAGCATGGTGTGTGGCTCGATAGGGCTCCTGCCAAGCGCCAGCATCGGGGGCAAGGTAGGCATCTATGAGCCTATCCACGGCAGCGCGCCTGATATCGCGGGGCAGGGCATCGCAAACCCGGTCGCTACGATACTGAGCGCTGCGATGATGCTTAGGTATTCATTTGGCGAAAATGAGGCTGCAAAAGCTATCGAAAACGCCGTAAAAGCAGCGCTCGCACAAGGATATAGGACGAAGGATATAGCGCAATTTGACGCTAAAGAAATTTGCACTACGAGCGAAATGGGCAGTATCGTAGCCTCGCTCGTAAAAAAAGCGTAAAGATGAAAGATACGATCACCGAAGCCCTAATCTACGAGGCTCAAGGGCTAAAAGACGACGCGCTGATAGTTTATAAAAACATCCTAAAGCGCGAGCCGACAAACGCCGCCGCGATCGCCGCGATAAGACGTCTAAGCGGCCTTAGCAGGAAAAAAACGGGCGTAAACGATCAGATGAAAGATTTTTTCATCAAAATGAAAACCGACGAAGAAATAACCGAATTTAAAAGGTGGCTGATAAAACTATGAAACTAGAAGAAATAGCAAAAATGGCGATAGACGAGGTGGCGATGGAGCTAGAGCGAATGGACGCCGCGCGCGAAAAACAGGACGTATCGCAAGAGACAAACGAAACTAAAGACGGGATAAATTTAACAAATACGCCTGCATCAAGCGGCGACGTAAATTTAACCAACGCCGCGGGCCTTGCGAATTTAGTCGGCGAGATAAGCGTAGCGGACGAGGCTAGCGAGTTTGAGGCGGCTTTAGATAGTGTGGCAAATTCGCAAAACGTCTCGGCCGAATTTGACGGTGTCCGGGACTCCGCCGCGACCGCCGCGCCGCAAAAAGCCTTTGAGGTGGAGGTTGCAAATTTTACGGGCGAGGAGATATTTCTAAAAAACCTAAAAGAGCGCGTTTTGGTGCTTTTTGAGGGACTAAACGCGACCAGCGAGGAAAACCTAAAAGACAGGCTCTCGCTCACGCTTAAATTTTTAGAATTCGTGCTAGCAAATGTCGAAAATCGGCTCGAAAATCTGCAAAAATAAAAATCTAAAATGGCTGCGAGATTTTCTAGCACCCCACACCAAGCGCGCGTATATCGTGGGCGGCTGCGTTCGCGACGCGATGCTCGGTAAAAAGATCTCCGACTTCGATGTTGAAATTTACGGCATCGACCCTGCCAAATTTGACGCACTGATGGCGCAAATCGGCGCTTGCGGCGTGGGCAAAAACTACTTCGTTTATAAATTTAAAAATTTCGACCTTTCTTTGCCGCGAACCGAAAACAAAACGGGCGAGGGGCATAAAGCATTTGAGGTCGCCTATGCGGACGACGAGCGCGCGGCGTCTTTGCGCCGAGACTTTACCGTAAATGCGATGATGATAAATATCTTTGACGGTTTGTTTTTGGACTTTTACGGTGGAGAGAGTGACCTAAAGCGCGGTATCTTGCGTCATATCGACGATGAAAAATTCGCCGAAGATAGCCTGCGGGTGCTGCGGGCGGTGCAGTTTAGCGCGCGGCTAAATTTCCGTATTACGCGCGAGAGTTTGGGGCTGATGAAACGCCTAAGTATCTCAGATCTTAGCCGCGAGCGCATAAACGGCGAGCTAATGAAGCTTTTTGGCGCCAAATTTCAAGAGGTTGGCTTTTTGTATCTTTATAAACTAGGTCTTCTTGGTAAAATTTTCGGGTTAAATTTGAGCCGAGCCGAGGCGGAAAAATTTGCCACAAAACTAAAAAGCGCGGTCAAATTTCTGCCCAAACAAAACGGCAAAAAAGACGAGCGCGAGTTTTTGTATCTTTTAAACGGCTATTTCGGCATTAAAAATTTTTACGACTTAGGACTTCCTAAAAGCTTTGAAGCCTGCATCAAAGAGCCGTTTTTTGTGTGTCGTCCGAGCGATAAAGACTTGCTAAAAATCGCCCTTGATAAACCGCTAAAAAGCTGGCTGGGGCTCAACTCACCAAGCCTCATAAAAAGAGCCAAAAATTTAGGCGTTTATGAGGCTAAATTTGAGCCCGCTATTGATACGGTGGAGATTTTAAAATTGGGCTTTAAAGGCGCTGCAATAGGCGCTGAGATAAGGCGCAGGCAGGATCTAGCGATAGATAAATTTTTAAACGAAAAGTCAAGCCGCGCTTAAAAATTAACCTAGTTAAAAGCGCAAATTAGCTAAAATTAAGCCCTATTTTAAAGAGGCGAAAGTGGAAAAAACTTCAAATATAAATTTTCAAAATAAAGATATTCTTTTTAATATAAGTTTTGCAAAAAGCCTAAATTTGAGCGACTCGACAAGTACTTTTGTGGCTTTTAAAACGCAAGCCAAGGCGGCTTTGTAAATGTTCAACATCGTCCTCGTTCATCCTCAAATCCCCCAAAATACGGGCTCGATCGGACGCATGTGCGTAAATGCAAACCTTAAGCTTCATATAATCAAACCGACCGTTTTTGACATCAGCGAAAAGGCCGTTAGGCGCGCGGGACTTGATTATTGGGCGCGGCTAAATCCCGTGATTTGGGAGAGTTTGGATGAGTTTTTGCACGCAAACGCCGCTTACGAGGATAGATTTTTTTACGCGACGACGAAGGCGCATAAATTTTACTTTGAAGCGGAGTTTAAAAAGGGAGATTTTTTGTTTTTCGGCGGCGAAAGCACGGGCCTGCCTATGGAGCTGATGGAGCGAAATTTCGCAAACGCGATCAAAATCCCGATGGGCGAGCATGGCAGAAGCTTAAATTTAGCCACGAGCGTGGGCATCGTCGCCTATGAGGCCATCAGACAAAATTTCGCCCAGTCAGGCTTTGGAAGCGCTATATGAAATTTGCGGCAAATAGGCTTTTTGCGGTCGTTTTTTCGGCTCTGTTTTTTGCTGTTTTTGCGGCGGGCGCCGAGCTAAAGATCGCTACGTTTAACGCGCAAAATTTATTTGATGCGAAAAACGACGGCAGCGAGTATAAGGATTTCGTCGTCGGCAAATCGGAGTGGAGTGAGAAAAAAGCGAGCGCCAAATTTAAAGCCGTAAGCGTAAAGATAAAAGATCTAAATGCTGATATCATCGCGCTTCAAGAGATTGAAAACGAGCAAATTTTAAAAGAGCTGATGAGGGAGGTGGGTTATAAATATTTTGCATTTTCTAAAGGCAAAAACGGCCCCGTGGGCCTAGCCGTGCTGTCTCGCGTAAAGCCTGGAAAAACGCAGATCTTTAGCGTGCCAAACGTAAAAACAAGAGATATTTTAAAGCTTGATTTTGAAGTGGAGGGACAAAAATTTAGTCTCTTAAATTTGCATTTTCCTGCTAGAAAGAATCCTCTAAAGCAGCGAAAAACTGCCTTTATCACGCTAAAATCGGCTCTTGCGGATACCCAAAAGGTCGTGGTTTTGGGCGATTTTAACACGCCTTACGGAGATAAAGAGCTGCTGGGCGATTTTGAAACTAGTAAAAATTTGGCTAATCTCTGGGCGTTTTTGCCAAAGCACGAGCGCTATTCGCATACGAGTCTAAACGCGCTCGATCACGTCCTGCTCTCAAAGGACGCGCTTAGTCAAAACTACGTTTTAAATAGCTTTAAGGTTGAGCGAGACGGGGTGCAAATTTCGGATCACTTCGCTCTGGTTTTTAGGCTAAATTTTGATAAAAATGCCAAAAATACGCTGCAAAATATCGCCGAAGCGCGGGTTGGCGAGCTATCAAAGAAGTCAAATTTGCCCGTTTTGCTAAAACGCGCTACGGTCGTGCAAAAAGATAAAAAAGGCTTTACGCTAGCGCAAGATAAGCGCGGTATATATGTGTACGAGCCAAAAAACGACGCAAAGCCCGGTCAAGTCATGGACGTAGCGGTAAACCGCCTAGACGAGTTTAAGGGAAATCTTGAGATTAGCTCGCATTACGCTGTAAAAATTTATGACGAAACGCAAGACCCGCATGAGCAGATGCTGGAAGCCAAAAACCTAAAACAAGCGCGCGCGGGCGACGTGTTTAGCCGTATCGGCGGCGAAGTGCGAAACGGCAGGCTTTATACGCCGTACGGAGATATCAAAATTTACGGCGCAAAGGGCAAGCCGCGCAACGAAAAAGAGGCGGTTTTTACGTCCGTTCGCGTAGTGAATTATAAAAACGAACCTCAAATTTGGATAGAAAATGAGAATAATTGACGCGTTGGTGCTGGGCGCATTCGTGCTTTTTACGATATTTTTGATGCGCGGATTCGTTACGCAGACGCTTGATAGAAGTAAAAGAAGACAAAATTTAAAAAAGGATAAAAAATGAGCGAAACAAAAGAACTGATCGTGGAGATCGGCGTCGAGGAGCTGCCGGCGATCCCGTTTTTAAAAGAGTGTGGCAACGTCGCGGCGAAGTGGCGTGAGACGCTAGCGCAAAACGGCCTAGATAGCGAGTGCGAGTTTTATTACACGCCGCGCAGGATCGCGTTTTACCACCCGAAATTTGCGGTGCGTCAGGAGGACGGATTTAGCGAGTTTATCGGTGCGCCCAGGCAAGTCGCGCAAAAAGACGGCGCATGGACGCCGGCTGCGCTAAGCTTTGCTAAAAAATGCGGCATCGAGGAGTCCGAGCTTGAATTTGAAACAGTCAGCGGCAAAGAGGTGCTCTACTATAAAAAGCCGGTTGCCGGCAAACCAAGCTCTGAGCTTCTGGGCGATATGATCGAGAAGTTTTTGCTCGGCTTAAATTTTGGCAAATCTATGCGCTGGGGCGAGGGTAAATTTGAGTTTATCCGTCCGATTCGCTCGTTCTTGTGTTTGCTTGGAGACGAGGTCGTTAAATTTAACAAATTTGACGTGGAAAGCGGCGACAGTATTTTCATGCACAGAAGCGTTAGTTATGATAAATTTGCCGTCAAAAACGCGAAAGATTATTTTGCCGCGATGCCTAAAATCGGCGTAATCCTCGATCAAAACGCGCGCCGAGAGAAAATTTTGAGCGAATTTAAACAAATCGAAGCCAAAAACGGCGTAACGGTCGAGGTGGACGAGGCACTGCTAGACGAGGTCGTAGCGATCACCGAGCATCCGACCGCGCTGCTGGGTGGATTTGAGCGGGAGTTTTTGGAGGTACCTAGCGAGGTCATCATCACTTCGATGAAGGAAAATCAGAGGTATTTTCCCGTTTTTGAGGGCGGCAAGCTCGCTAATCGCTTCGTGGTCGTCAGCAATGCCATCTCGCCAGAGCCCGCGCTCATCGTGAAAGGCAACGAAAAGGTTTTGCGCGCGAGACTTAGCGACGCGATGTTTTTCTGGCGCAGCGATCTGGCGCATGAGTTTGGCCCCGAAAAGCTAAAAAACATCACCTATCTAAAAGAGCTTGGCAGCACATTTGATAAGAGCGTGCGCGAGCTGGGCGTCGCAAAGCGGCTGGCTAAAATCTGCGCCGATCGTCTAAAAGCGTGCGCGGGAGAGGGCTACGAGGAGCTGCTGGAGCGCGCCGTGATGCTGAGCAAGGCTGATCTAACCACGCAGATGGTGTATGAGTTTACCGAGCTTCAAGGCGTGATGGGCGGCTACTACGCGGCGGCTAAGGGCGAAAACGAAAACGTCGTAACCGCGATCAAGGAGCAGTACCTGCCAAGCGGCGAGGCCAGCGCGCTACCTAGCACCATCTTTAGCTCCGTCGTCGCGCTCGCGATCAAGCTCGAGACGCTAATAGGGCTCTTTAGCGCGGGCAAGATCCCAAGCGGCAACAAGGACCCGTATGCGCTGCGCCGCGCGGCTAACGGCGTCATCAAGATAATCCAAAACGAAAATCTAAACCTTGATATCGCGGCGTTTTTGCGCGAGACGGCGGAGGGGTATGCGAAATTTGACGTTGAAGCGCTGATAGGGTTTATATTTGACAGGCTTTATACCTTCTTTGATGTGAACCCGTCCGTCGTAAAGGCCTGCCTAGCTAGCAAAAAGGGTGACGTGCTCGCGCAGTGCGAGGCGATCGAGGCTCTGGGCGCTATCTGCGCGGCCGATGACTTTAGGCAAAATTTCAGCACGTTTAAGCGCCTTGCCAACATCATTAAGGACGAAAATTTCGGCTCGGTCGATGAAGCTAAATTTGAAAACGAGAGCGAGAAAAAGCTAAATAATGCGTTTAAGACCGCGGTAAAAGCCGGTGGCTCATACAGCGAACGCCTAAAAAATCTTTTCGGTCTAAAAGCTGCGATAGACGAGTTTTTTGACAACGTAATGATAAATGCCGAGGACGAGCTCGTGCGTAAAAACCGCCTTGCGCTTGTTGGGCAAATTTACGCGGAATTTCTTAAGATCGCCGATATAAAAGAGATAAGCTTGTAGAGTTAATAAAAGTCTATATGGATGTAAATATATAAAAGTATTTTTATTTTTTAAGAAAGGTATCAGCATGGAAAATAAAGTTTACTATGGAGAATATTCTCTAAAACATTGGATTGATTTGATTTTAAAACAGGATATAGAACTTCCGCTATATCAACGTTATTTTGTTTGGGAGGATACTCAAGCAAAGACATTGATCGAGGCTTTTAGAGAAAAACAGTTTATTCCATCTATTACAATAGGTTATCACAATGGCAAGAATATTATTATAGACGGACAACAAAGATTAACTAGTATATTGCTGTCGTATTTGGGTATTTTTCCAGACAGGGAGAAAAATACTAAAAATAATAGCGATGAAATGTTTGCCGACGATAATGATGACAATATGGATAATGATGAAAATAATATGATGGAGTGGAGATTTGATAGGTTAACTAAAAAAGGAAGAAGTAAGGAGGAAATACTTGAAAATATAAAAGATGATTGTTATAATTCTTTGAAGATAGAAGAAATTAATGAAGATTTTTGGAAAGATAATTTTTTGGGTTTTTCTTATATAGTACCAAATGGAACTAATGAAAACGAAGTAACAAAATTCTATTCAGCTCTTTTTAAAAATATTAACATACAAGGCACATCTTTAACTCCTCAGGAAAGTAGGGAGGCATTATATTATATAAACAAGGATTATAAA
>NZ_CALIAV010000104.1 GCF_938045625.1 uncultured Campylobacter sp. | reverse complement strand
TCATTCTTTTCCTTTAAATTTAGCCAAATCACGGCGCGAGCGATCATGCAGGCGCAATCGTGCTCGCAATAAATTTTACGCAGACCGTGAGGTAAACCTGGTCCGCACTCGCTCGCGCGAAGTAAAATTTATACGCGTCACAAACCAAACCCCGCGCAAAAGGCCGCATTATCGTCGTTTTTCGCGTTTATTTGACGGCGGCTTGATTTTCATCTCTGCTTTGATCCTTCCAAGGCCAAAAAGCGCACGGATCTTCGGACCAATAAATCTTTGCAGACGGTTGCGCCCCCAGCTCATCCAGGCTAATCTTGCCGTCACGATTAGCATCGAGCCTCTTAAATTCCGAGCCTGAGCGCAAATTTAGCTCTACTCTTAGCCCGGACGGCACCTCGCTCGCCGTCCACTCCTGCAAGCTCAGCGCGCCGTCGTGATCCTTGTCGTTAAAATCCATAAAAATCGGCACCGGATCGGCGGGATCACAACCGTATGCGCCGAAGCATAAAAATACTAGAATAAAAATTTTATTCATTTCGCCTTCTTAAATTTTATCTTTTTGCGGCGTTTACGAGCGATAAACATAAAATTTATCCGCATATACGGGCGCGCTTAAGGACTGCGTTCGCAAAAACCCTCTTCGGCGCGGCTTTGGCGCAATCTACAGCTCCTTTTTAAGCAGTTCAAGCAGGTTAAATTTTAGCTCGTTTATGTTTTGTCCTGTCGCCGAAGAAATCGGCATTACAAAAAACGGCTTGGTGGCGTCAAACTCATAAATATCTTGTTTAAATTTCATCTCGCCAGCCGTGCCCGCAAGTCCCAAATGCGACAAAAACGCGTCAAATTTTTCCTGCAAATTTTCGGCCGCGTCCGCGCGAGTTAGGGCGATCGCGTAGTCTCTTTTTGCAAGCTCTCCTGAAAATTTCGCTGTCTCGACCCTCAGCGCGTCAAACTGCTCCTCAAGGCTGCGGTAGTTCGCAAGATCGAGCATAAAAAGTAAAATTTTAGTGCGTTCGACATGTTTTAAAAACTGCACGCCAAGCCCGCGCCCTTCGCTTGCGCCCTCGATGATGCCAGGGATATCGGCCATGACAAAGCCGCTGTATTCATCGACCTCGACGAGACCGAGCTTTGGCGTGAGAGTAGTAAACTCGTAGTTTGCGATCTGGGGTTTGGCGTTTGAGACGGTCGAGATTAGCGTGCTTTTACCGACGTTTGGAAAGCCCACGAGTCCCACGTCGGCGATGAGTTTTAGCTCCAGCCGCACCTCGCGCGTTTCGCCCTCTAGGCCTTTTTGTGCATATTCAGGGGCTTGATTGATCGAGCTTTTAAAATGTACGTTGCCAAGCCCGCCCTTGCCGCCTTTTAAAAACAGCTCGCGCTGCCCCTCGCTCGTTAAATCGCAGAGTAACTCGCCCGTCTCGGCATCCAGCACCGCGGTACCGGGAGGCACGATGAGCTCTAGGTGCTCGCCTCTTTTACCGTGCATTCTGCGCCCCGTGCCCACCTCGCCGTTTTGCGCGCGCATGGCCTTTTTGCCTTTATAAGCCGCAAGTGTGTGGGTGTTGTTGTCGGCGACGAAATACACATCCCCGCCGTCCCCGCCGTCGCCGCCGTCCGGCCCGCCTAAAATCACGTGCTTTTCGCGGCGAAAGCTCACCGAGCCAGCCCCGCCGTGACCCGAGCTTAGAGTTAAATTTACGCTATCTATAAACATTTTTTGCCTTAGTTTTTAAAATTTATTCTATTATTTTTAGTTTGTTATTTTGTGAAATTTTCGGATTATATCGGTTTATTGATTAAAATTTGATTTGCCGAAAAGTTCAAACGATTTGCCAAGCGCCGTTATCGGCACGATATAAATTTGCGCAATTTGGGTCAAATTTTAAAATTTGCCGAACGATGCGAGGATCATTTTTGTTACATAAAAGCTTTTTGGATTTTAAAAATTTGGATGATTTTAAAAGAAAAAGGGGCTTTCGCCCCAAAGATTACGCAGCAGGATAAACTGAAACTTTTTTTCTGTTTTTGTCTAGTCTTTCAAATTTAACGAAACCGTCGATTAGAGCGAAAATCGTGTGATCTTTGCCTAGACCAACGTTGCTGCCCGCGTGAGTAGCGGTACCGCGCTGGCGGATGATGATGTTGCCCGCACGAACGAATTCGCCGCCGAATTTTTTAACGCCTAAGCGTCGTCCGATACTATCTCGGTTATTCTGGGTTGAGCCTTGACCTTTTTTGTGTGCCATTTCTTATCTCCTTAAGCTGCGATACTTACGACTTTTACGCGTGTAAACTGTCTTCTAAAACCGCGTTTTAGTTTTGAGTCTTTGCGTCTGCGTTTTTTGTAAATAACGACTTTTTTATCCTTGCCCTCGTTTACGACTTCAAGAACAACTTTCGCACCCTTTACGAACGGCGCGCCTACCTTTACTTCACCGTCGTTTACGCACAAAACGTCCGTAATCTCGACTGATGATTTTGCTTCAGCACTGAAATGGTCAAGCTTAAGATATTCGCCTTCGCTGACGCGATACTGCTTGCCGCCGTGCTTAAATATAGCGTATTTTGACATACTCTACCTTTCTAAAATTTGGTAAGACCAAAAAGCGCTTTTGGATTTCAAAAGACTTGGGGAGCTTTGTTGGTTGTAAGAGACGGATGATACCCAAAAATTTATAAATTTAAGTTGAATGAGGCGGAAATTTATCCGCCTTTTTGTTTAGTTTAGTAGTCAAGTTCCGGTTTTGGGGTCTTTTCGGTAGATGCAGGGAATGACGGATATTCGACTTTAGGCATTTTGCCTGTTAATGAATTTAAAAATGTCACTATGTCAGTAGCTTCTTTATCGTTTATCTCGATACCTAGCTGTACGCTACCCATCATCTTGACGGCATCTTTTAGAGACCAAACCGCGCCGTTGTGGAAATATGGAGCCGTTAGCTCGATATTGCGCAGCGTAGGAGCTTTTACTAGGCCGTTTGCGTCGCCTTTAAAGTCGCCTAGATTTGCAAATTCGTATTTGCCCGCAACCTCAAACGGCTGCAAAGTACCGCCCAAATTTATACCGTTGTGGCATGTGGCACAGCCTTTGTCGATGAAGGTTTTTAGGCCTTTTTTCTCAGCGCCGTTTAGTGCAGCTTCGTCGCCTTCTAAAAATTTATCAAATCTAGACGGAGTTACGAGCGTTCTTTCAAAGATACCTATCGCAGTCGTTACTAGCTCAAAGCTCACGTCGCTATTAAACGCAGCCTTAAACTCGCTTACATAGGCAGGGATAGATTTTAGCCTCTGCTCAACTAGCTCAGGAGTAGAAGCCATCTCCGGCATAGCAGTCATCGGGCCGGCAGCCTGAGCGGCTAGGTGAGCTGCGCGTCCGTCCCAGAACTGCACCGAGTTAAATACAGAGTTGTAAACTGTCGGAGCATTTACGTGATGAGGGTTTGGAGTCCATTTATGACCGGTAGATGCAGGTACGCCGTCCGCTCCGCCTAGGCCTAAGTTGTGACAGGTGTTGCAACTAATGATACCAGACTTTGATAATCTTGGATCAAAATAAAGCCTCTTACCAAGCTCGTAAGCAGCCATAGTGGTTGGATATTTCTCAGCATCCGGAGAAGCTTCGTTTATCGCTTTGGTTAGTGCCTTTGGATCGCTAGGGATAGCGACTAGACCCGCATCTAGCGCGTCTTGGATCAAATTTTGAGCGTTTAGCGCCGTAGCTAACGCAACTGAACCTAGTAAAACGGACTTAATTTTCATTAAATGCTCCTTTTAAAATAAAATTAGAATGTGATTGTAATGTTTTTTCGGTTAAATACAAATAAATTTTATTGTTTGTTAGAAATTATCTTTAAGTATTTATAATTATTTAAGATAAAATATATCTTATTTGTTATTATTAGGTAGTATAAATTATTAAATCACTTTATCAAAATTTGCCGCAACGATCTGTTTTAGAATACTGCGATTTAGCCAAGCAAATTTGAGCAAAATCGCTCGGTAAGATAAATTTATAGCAAAAATAACAGTATATACTAGGGAATAAAAAAATAAAATGCGCACAGGTGCAGCAAATGCAGCATAGAGGCCGCGCCCGCTGAGATCATCCGAGAAAGCAGCCCACGCTCTTTTAGCGTTTTTGATTCTTTAAAATTTCATCCGCCAAATTTTCGACCATCGCGTCGTGATCTAGGAATCGTATTTGATCGCTCGGCGAAGGCCCGTCAAAAGGCTTATGAAGTACGGTTTTAGCAGGCAGCGCGTTTAAAATTTGATTAAAAACGTCAAATTCGGGCGGAAAGCTAAAATACAATTTTGGCTGCGCCGGTTTGCCGCTTAAAAGCCTTTTTGCGTAAATTTCGCTGAAATTTTTAGCTTTCGGCAAGCAAATGCGCTCAAAAATCTCAAAAGGCAAAAGGTGATGAGCTAGCGCGTAAAGTCCGTGCGCGAAAAAGCTAATCCTCTTTTCAAATTGCGGCGCGGCGGTTCTAGCGACTTTTACGCAAAAATTACTCAAACTCTCGCTCATCGCGGCCGCGTCTTTTTCGTGCAAGGCAAGGACGAATTTTACCGCTTCTCTTTCGTTTATCGGCTTTTTGGAGTCCGCAAATCTACGCGCTTTTTTTAGTGCGGGCTCAAGCGATTTTTTATCGTCCCATAGCAGCGCCGAAACCAGATCGCTCATCACGCACAAAAATCTATATCCGTTCGTGCTGGGCGGCATAGAGTGCGTCATTACGTTTTTCGCGCCGTCCATGTCGCCGCACGCCAGCGCAAGAAACGAATGTATCAGCCTCTCGCACTGATCATACCCGCCCTCGCAGCCGGGCAGTAGTTCGTTTCTAGCGTACTGAAAAACAAGATCGTTTAAAGCCTCCACATCGCCGCTTTCTATACATTTTTCCAGCCAAATTTCATAAGGAATTTGCGGTATCGAAAAAGCCATCAGTTTTATTAGCTCGCATAAAAACTCGTGCTCGGTTAAATTTTTCTTTTTTAGCTTGGATAAAACTTCTCCGCACTCGTCCAAAAGCAGCTCGGTTTCGCTCTTTTGCGGTTTTTTAGATTGTGAAAATTTGCGGGAATTCTCCTGCGAGTCTTGTAAAAACGTTTTCATCTACATACTTCCTATTTTTATTTATTTTATCAAAAATTTCTTGCGCCTGCGGCAAATGCGCGCCGTATCTAGCTAGATATAGCCAGTCTAGCTCTTCGCACTGCGTTTTAGCAAGCGCCTTGCCGCCTTTGGTCGCCTTGGCCGAATACTCCAAAACAAAAGGCAAAGCCGAGTGTGCCGCGTCCTCTTTGTATAAAATCCCCGTCATCGCGTAAAATTTAGCGCGGTACTCTTTACTGACAAGCAAACTCGCCAAAAAGCCGTTCTCGACGCCGCCTGCTAAAAATGCGATCGTTAGAGCCGCGCTACCTTGCACGTCTAGGCTTTTAAATTTGACGGCGCACTTTAGAGCGGGTATCGCACGCGTAGTGCCTAGCTCGCGCAGAGCGACAGTAGCCCAAAGGAGATCAAATTTATCCTGCGAGCTTTGCAAAACTTCTATCAAATTTGACTCGTCGTAGTGGATTTTACGGCTTTTAAAGTGATCGGCGGCGGCCTCGTTGCGCGCCCTCATCTGCCCGAACCACTCGTTTACGTGATCGTCAAGCTTGTGCATTTTTATCCTTTAAATTTAGGCAATTGTAGCGTAAAATTTAACCTCGTTTTAGGTATAATCGCCCAAATTTAAGCAAATTTGAGCCAAAAACGCTCGGCAAGATAAATTTAGGACAAAAATGGCAGGCGAAGACCAAGAAAAAACCGAAGAACCCACCTCCAAAAAAATCGAAGACGCGCGCAAGGACGGCAACGTCCCCAAAAGCCAAGATTTAGCCGGCTTCGTCACGCTCGCGGTCGCTATCTTCGTCGTAGTGGCGCTTCTTGGCTTCATCGGCGATCAGTTTTTCACGCTGTATAACTACTATCAGAGCCTAATCGGCCAGGAATTTACGCGCAAGCTGCTCTTTAGCGTCGCGATCACGACGATATTTCGCACGCTGCTCATCATCCTGCCTATCGCCGTTTGCATCGCGATCGCGGGCGTCGTCGCCAACCTGATGCAGTTTGGATTTATATTTACTACAAAGCCTTTGGAGCCAAATTTAAACAAAATCAACCCGATAAAAGGGCTCAAAAATCTCTTTTCTCTTAAAAAACTGATAGACGGCATCAAAATGGTGCTCAAGGTCACGGCGGTTTTTACGGTCGGATTTTTGATGTTTTTAAGCTTCATCAAAGAGCTACCGCACACGCTGTTTTTCTCGATGGCGGCGCAGCTGGCGTGGCTAAAGGAAAAAATGCTGATTTTGGCTGCCGTGATGCTAATCGTGATGTTTATCATCGGGCTTCTTGACGTGCTGATCGTGCGTTTTCAGTATTTTCGCGACCTGCGCATGAGCAAGCAGGAGATCAAGGACGAGTACAAACAGATGGAGGGCGACCCGCAGGTCAAAGGTCGCATCCGCCAGCTGCAAATGCGAGCCGCGCGCAACAGAATGATGCAAAATATCCCGCAAGCAGACGTCATCATCACAAACCCGACTCACTACGCCGTCGCGCTTCGCTACGATAAAACAAAGGAAAAAGCGCCCGTGATCCTGGCTAAGGGCGTGGATTTTCTAGCGCTTCGCATCAAGCAAATCGGAGTGCAAAATAACGTCAAAATCGTCGAAAATCCGCCGCTAGCGCGCGAGCTATATAAGATGTGCGAGGTGAACGATATGATACCTGCGGAGCTCTTTCGCGCAGTCGCCGAGGTGCTAAGCTTTGTCTATATGAGCGACAAACAAAAATTCGGCGATAGGCTGAAGTAAAATTTAAATTTGAGTTTTTTACTGTAAATTTGAAGCCAAATTCGGAGTCAAATTTGCGCCGCTCAAATTTGGATAAATTTTAGAATTTTACCTGCCGAGACCCGAATCTTTAAAATGCTAAATTTGATTTGGTTAAACTTAGCGTTATGCATTAATTTTAATCTTTCTTGTTAAGAGGGAAGAGGCTTGAATTACGCTCTGCTTTGCAGTTGCGAGGCAAAGCCGAAGCAAAAGAGCT
>NZ_CALIAV010000103.1 GCF_938045625.1 uncultured Campylobacter sp. | reverse complement strand
CTTCGGCAAAACCGTTTAGATCGTGATCGAAATTTATGGCTCCGTTCATCTTTATAAGCTCTATGCCGTCTCCACCGAGATCTACTACGAGCGGATCATAATATTTAGGATCGCCAGGCTTTTTAGCTTTATCGTCGTCTTTGATGAGGGCATTTGCATATCTGATATGTTTGACATTTATATTTCCCGATGTCTCCCATACGGTAGCTCCTATTTTAAATTTATAGTCTTCATTTGGAGTGCTATTGCCCTGCCAAGTATATACTATATCTGAAGTTTGATTGTTTTTATTTAATGTTATAAAGCCACTAGCGGTAGAAAGCACTATGCTTTCATCTCCTTGTAATTCTTTGTTTAATGTGACTTTAAATTTCATCGAGTGATGACCCGCATCTCCTTCTACAGAAGCTGCATCATGGATAGTCACTATAATATCTTTTTTGGAATCGTCGTCATAAATAGTGCCAGTAGCGATATAAGTGTTGCCTAATGTATCTCCTTTTATATTATATTTTTTCGATATAGCCTCATCTACATTAACGAATAGGGCAAATTTTTCATCATTTTCTATTTCTTCATCATCTTTTATATCCACATATATTTTAGTGCTGGTTTGCCCTGCCTTAATTACCATATCTCCATATGCTTTTATACCTCTAGGTTCGGTAGTCGTAAAGTCCTTATCACTAGAGTTTGTCCCTACGCTACTAGCGAATGCATCTAATTTTATATCGCTCGATACGGGGCGATCTATAGAGACGGTGAATTCTGCCCTACCGCCGTTTTCTGCTACAGTTGCATTAGAGACGGTAAGTTTGATTGGTTTATCTATTATCGTTCCTACACCGCTAACAGTATCGTCCATTAATATATATTTACCTATACCGTAAGATAGCATATCCGATGCTATATTTATAGCAAAATTTTCTTCGCCCTCTCCGCCTTCATTATCTTCCATTATAGGTATCTTAATCTTGTACTCACTAACACCTGCAGGTATTGTAACACTGCCGGGGGTTTCTGGTTTAAATCCTTGATAATCTTTTCCTTCGGTGGCAGTATTTTGAATGGTATGATATTTTATGGTTAAACTTTTATCTAAAACGTGGTTAAATTTAAGTGTAAATACTACAAACCCATCACTTTCATTCGCGATCGGGCTATCGACTTTGTAAAGCAAAAAGTCGTCTAATTTCCACGCCTCGCCCCAGCTTTCTTGTGCCCTGGCATAACTATCTCTAAAAAGCTTTTCTGCACGCTCTCTTTCTTTTTGTTCAGCTTCGGAGGCATCTTCTAACTCGGAAATTCCCCAAGAAAGAACAGTTAATGAAGCGCTTAATGCAAAGGCACCAAATCTTATTTGAGGAGGTAGATATGGGCTTTGAGATATAACCCCTATTAGATCGCCAGCAAATGAAACCATATTAGAAATTTTTATTCCATTTTTATAGTCACGATCATTTAAAATTTTATTCCAGCTAGTCCACAAATTGGCTAGTTGAGCTGCAGGAAGGTATTTTTCTAATTTTTTTAGCAATGGCAATATAGCTTGAGCTATATTAGTTGTAGCGTTCATGTACTCTGCGCGATTTACATCATTGCCGGTCAAAGTCCTCCTAGCACTATCGATAGAAAGTCCACTGGATATAGAATTTTCTACTGTTTTTGGATCTAATTTAAAACTCATTTTTTTACCCCTTTCCCTTGAATTTTTTATATTCTATATGAAGCTTGAAAGTAAATATAAAAGCTATTAAAACTAAAATTATACCAGCTATAACGCTAGTTTTTCTTCCTTTGTAGAGATAGCTCATGTTTGTCGTATCTTTAAATAAAACCAAACCATCATCGCAGCGGCTCAGCTTATTCAATACAAAATCAGACATATTTATGATTATACATCGATTAAATACATATTCTTTAAAAAATATATCACAAATATATGTTCCTTCTGAAATTTTTACATCTACAAAGCGTCTAGTGATGATTTTATTATTATTTTGGATTGACACTACACAATTGGCTTTCGTACGATAATGTCCTTTGTGCCTTTTAAGTTCTTTTATAGTACCGTAAAATACGAATGGATCTCTTATGCTTTGAGTACTTGGTACGATAGAGTAGGAGTACAAGAGAAGTATCGGTGCGATAAATGAAACGCAAACAACGATTAGCGTTATAAAAGTATGCTTCCGATCAAAGCCGAATTTAATCAAATCATACCAATAATCTACGTAGTAAAGCGGGTTTTTCACTATACTCCTTTTAGTTTTATACCCTCAAGATTTCGCGCGATGATACCAAGTTCAAACTTAACAAGCTATAAAATAGCGTATAAAAAATTTATAGAAAAATAATCTACGCTGTATAGGTAACAGTTTGTTTTATTCAGTAAGAAAAATTCCACTTTGCTTTGCCTATATCAAATCTACTCACACCTTCCATATCTAGACATTAGTTCTGCCTTTTTGATATTAAAGCTGGCTTTTTGCGTATGTTCTTTAAGAGCTAACTCCTTTTTTAAAGAGGCTATTAGAGAGTTTAAAACATCTATCTTTGAGCTTTCGTTACCGGCATTTAATCTTTTTTGCATAGTTAGGATATCTTTTGAAATTTTAGAGGAATTAGATAATATCTTATTGTATTCGTCCTTTTTAGATAGAAATAGTTTAAGATCTGCGATCTGCTTTTCGTATTCTAATTTAGCTTCTTCTTTTTTAGATAAAATCCTCTCTTTATTTATCTGCTTTTCTTTGATCTGCGCGGCGCGCTTGCCTCCGTCAAATAGGCTCATATGCACCGTAAGTCCCGCTCTATAACCATGTCTTTTGACATCCTTTCCGGCGCGGCTAAAGTCGTCTCTGTCGCTGCCGTAAAGATCGTATCTGCCGTAGAGCGAAACGGTAGGATAGTAAAGCCTTTCTTGCGATCTCATACTTAGCTCATTTGCGGCTAATTCATGATCAAATCCTTTAGCGATTACGCTATCTTCAAAGGGTACGAAGTCCGAGCTGATACTATTAGCTCCGCCTAGATCCGAAAGATAAAACACGTTTGGAATTTTAACTCCAGAAAGCGAGTAAATTTTATTTAAAACATTATTTGCGTTTAGTTCTAATTGAGACAATTCATAGCTCGTATCGGCTAATGCTATGGCTTGATCTGCTAGAGCTGTTTTGCTTAGCTCTCCTGCGCCCGATAGTCTCTTTTCATAGATATAAAGCATCTCGTAGGCGTCTTTTAACCGCTCATAGATTTCTATTCTGTTTTTATATCCGAGCGCCTCGTCGTAAAGCTCCAAAAGCTTGATAGAGCCGTCCATATACGAAGAGCATCTTTTAAAATCTGCTTGTTTGATATTCTCTTCGGCGGCTTCGATCGCTAACTCATCCGCGCCGAATTTAAATATATCTTGGCGCAGCACGAGCGAGACGGAATCTCCGTAGCCGCTTTGCGAGACTAGGCTATCGTCGCCGATCTGCACGGAGTTGTAACGAGCGCCATAGCGTTTAGCGTATTCGCTATTGGCATTGATGCCTAGCTCGGGATAGCGTGAGGCTTTTTGGTAGTCTAACTCGTTGCGTGCGCTTTGCACATCCAGTCTGGTTAAATTTAAACTCGGGGAATTAGCCAAAGTATGCTCTAATAAGGCGTCGAAGGAGAAGGAGCTTGGGCCCGCTTTAAAATTTGAATCAAGCTCTCCGTCCAGTCTTTTTTGATTTATATCCCGTATTTTTGATCTATCGAGTCTGTAAATTTTAGTAGGGGCTTTTGCTTTGGGGTTTGAATTCTTTGAGGCGTCTTGCGGGCTATCTTGTTTGGGGCCAGTCTCGGGAGTGGAGAGATATTTTTCTAAGGCGCTCTGAGTGTTTGGCGCGGCTGATTGATTTTGAGTAGATTTTTGTGCGGACGTTTTATTGGAGGTTGACCTTCGTGTGTTCGCTCTATCGGAGAGAGATTGCTGTGAAGCGGAATTAAATTTATCCGCTGCGTTTAACATATCCGTGCTCAAAATCAAAGCAAAAACGGCGAAAGCTATTTTAAATTTATCCAAATGAAGTTTAAATTTATCCAAATTAGGCTCTTTATAAATGAAATTTTAATGCATTTTATACGAAAGGGGATTAAAATTTTATAAAACGGCGGATGAAATTTTAAGTTCTGTCTTAAAAATTGAAAGACTAAGACAAACGCTTTGGGGCATATCCGATCCGTAAAGCGTCGGCGTATATTAAATTCTAAAACGCTTAAAGAAAGAGTATTTAGGCGAGATCGCGAAAGAGAAGCGGCAAGAGCGTAATGGAGCAGCGGATCGAATGTAACAAACTCCGAAAAAGTCGTTTCATTTACCGTCCCATTCGTCTCATTTCTTGCTATGAAGCGTGCCACTCACAAGCTATGAACACCGATAGAATGGGGCTATCCGTCAAGAGGCGATAGGCTCTTGACGGATATTTATAGTGATCTTTTCGCCGTATTTTACCTTGTTTGACGTATTTGAGACGTTTTAGTGCTTTATAAGGGTACTCTTTTTTCGACTATATTTTTTGTATATTACGCTTACACGTAAATTTGAAAATATACCCGCGTATTTTTTAATCATCATAACTACGAAAGCTATAAGCCTAAAAGATGTTGTTCTTTGTGATTGCAATGCTCTATGACTTCTTTTAATACTATGAGATGTTTTAATGCTATGTGGCGTGGAGCGTTTTATATTCTTGTCCTTGTCCTCGAAAAGCTTCCTCTGCTTTTTGAATTAGGCTTTAAATTGAGTGTAGCTTTTTGATGTGTTGATGAGCAAGATTTCGCCGCTTGCATCTTAATCTGAATAAATTTTACTTTAAACTCCCGTATGGCTTTTAAGGGGTTGCGCTATTGGGTAATGTTGTTGGGTATAGTAGAGCACATTCTTGCACTCCTTTATTATTCATGCCAGGCTCAATTCGCTTGATTTACTTATTCTTTTAATGTTTTTGCTGCTTTCAGATATATTTGCGATCAAGCGGATCGTGCGGACGTTCTCTGTTTCTTTATTACGCTCGATTTATTTGCTATTATGCCTACTATACTTAATTTTGCTTGTTATACTTATGTTTACTATTCCCGATTTACTTGCCTTTATTAATACTTTTATTATCATTGAGCCTTATTACTACTTTGTGTACCTGACGTATTGAGTTGCTACCTCAAGTGCTGCACTTAGGCTTTACCTAGAAATACTTTTAGGTGTTTTAATGCTTTAATCGCTGCAACTATTAAGCTTTGATGCTTGCTTTTAGTGCTACGAGTGTAAAAAGCTTTTAGAATGTCTACTTTATCCTTTTATTCACTATCTGGTCTTTTCATCGCTCTTTGACATTCCTATATTATTTGTTTATTTCATATTTGCTGGGTAACTGTTTTGGTGTTTGTTAGCCTTTGAATAGCTATCTGTTTTACATCGCATCTTGTATTTGATTTTAGGCTTTGTATTTTGCGACGCTGAGAAGTAAAATTTTAAAATTCAGAGCAGGCTCCTGCGTAAAAAATCCATACCGAAACTACGGCAATTTCGCATCTTGTAAACATTTATATTTTATTAAGTACTCATTGGGTATAGTCGCGAGCAAAATTCTAAGGGGAAATTTTGAAAAGCTTTAAACTTCGGTTTATTTATACCATCTGCGCTGTAGTCGTATGCGCGCTGTATCTGCTAGCCGAAAGATCGGGCCTTGTGGAGCGCAAGCAAACCCATTTTACCGTTACTTCAGATATAAATGTCTCCAAAGTGCCAGGTTTTAGCAAATACGTAACTCAAGAAGAAGTTGAAAGTTTTGCGTTTCGCTACTGGGATATAGATTACAATTCAAATCCAGAAAACGTATTTAAAGAACCCGCCATAGACGTAGAGCTAAAAAGACTTTTAAAAAGCAAGCAAACTGATGAAATTTTAAAATTTATGAAAGATAACAATCTAACCGTAGAGCATACTATGCACGGAGGGGTAACGCCCGTGATGTATTCTAGCTTTTGGGACGATACAAATACCACTCAAGAGCTTATAAAGCTAGGTGCGGATATACATAAAAAAGATGAATACAAGCTATCCGCTATGGCCTATGCGATAGAAAATAATGCTACTAATACTGTTAAACTATTGCTTGATAACGGCGTTAAATTTGAGGAGGTGAAGGCTATACAATGGTATCTGGACTGCCCTATCTATAAAATTATAAAGCTAAATATAATAGTAGATGAAAATGGGATACATAAAACTCATAATTTTGCAGATTGCATCGTGAGAAGAGACGGTCCAAAGGGTGACGTAGATAGTATCCTTTATTATGCCATAAGTAATGGTTTGACGGAGATTGCAGAAATAGCTTTTAAACAAGGGATGAAACCTGATCCAAAATATATACATACTTATTATATAAACTATAAGATGGCTAAAGATATATCGTTCCAGCATTCTGTTTATACAGAGCTAGTGGACTTGCTATATTATAAGCCGATGCTAGATTTATTAGTCAAATACAATATTACGGGTATGCCAACGCAAGAAGAATTTGTAATGGTTCAGGAACAATGTTTAAATTCTTTACTCGGGACCATAAAAAAGAAAATATCTTACATAAATCATATGAACGATTACTGCTATGGAGAGAAGATTTTAGAATCATATGATTGGGCTCTTCGAGGCAGATGGTCGGTAAAACATAACGAAGAGAGGGAAAAAGGAACTGATAGATACTGGAAAGAAAAAGATTTTATAAAATTTTTCGGTTATATGCCAAACGATAAAAAATGTACCAAGCTAGCACCTGACATCAAAATATTAAATTTCTATAATATGAAAATAGATAGATATAAAGCTCTTTGCGGCAATGGGCTAAGCGATGAAGAGATTTTGCAAAAAAGTAGCCTAAAAGATAAAAATAGTACTGAGGCATTCGATATTGAGACATTTTTTAAATATTTAAATTTTGAGGAAATGCTAGAGGAAGCGAAAGTGAAAATTCTACATGACGGCGAGAAGATAGATATAAAAGATTATGCCGAAATTCTAAGACAAGAAGCAGCTAAAAAACTAGATAGTAATCAATAAATTTGAAGGAGTAAAACAATGGTAAAGTTTAATAAAGGCGAGTGGAAAGCCGAAAAGTTATCGAAGTTTAGTAAGTCCCTTAAAAATAGTGCTATAGGCAAATGTAATGCCATAGTAGATAGGCTGAATAAAGAGTACGAAAGTACTCTTGATAGGATTTTACAATCAAATGGCGTGGATACGGCAGAAAAAGCAGATGAAGAGCTACAAAGTAACAAATTCTGCAAATTTTTCTCTATAGTAGAAAATGGTTTTATATGGACAATTAATACGATTAGTACTGCAGTAGAATATCATAAATTACCTGTTGACTTAAGTGGATCCAGCATAGATGACGGCAATAAAAATTTATATCCCGATATAGAAAAAAGTTCCTTGACATTTCTATTGAAATCTATTTTAGGGGAAGAGATAGAAACCGCAATAGTTGTAAAAATTTTAAAATTTGCGGGTCGTATTGTAGGGGCTCTAGATGATACTATGGAAGAACTGGGCAATATGATTACCAATACTATAGATTTCGAAGAGCTTGATATAAGCAACGCTTTCTTACGAAACCATACTATAATAGTTCATTATAAAGATATAAATACCAACGCTACGAAAGAACGAAAATACATATTGTATAAATCAGATAAAATTTTTGACTATGCACTAAATACAGTATGGGGCGAAGTTAAGGCAGATATGGATAATCTAGATAGGGTAATTTTTACTAGAAATGATACGCCGATAGAATTTATATGGCACAATAAATATTATCAGAAACCAAAATATGATAAAACTCTAGAATTTAGAAATGGCAAGGGAGCAAATGAAGAAAAAGTAATTTCAGTATTAAAAAGAGTAGATAGGAATTATATAGAATATCTACAATTTGCCAATGGTGACCCCAAAGAATTATTAGCTAACTATTATGCAAACTACGGAGTTGGCGCAGGCGATATTATTAATGAGATAGGCGATAATAAAGAAGTGCCTGCCTATGCCCTAAAAAATCTTAAAGGTTATGTATTAAAAGACGAAATGAATGATGGTAAAGGAACTGCCGAGTATTTAAATAGAGAATTATATTCTGAAAAGCATTTAAATGCCCGCGTCAATTTCTTTGAAACATTTATAAAAATGAAAACTATGAAGGAGAAAATAGATTTTGGTAGCGGTTTTAATGATATAGAACCGGTAAAAACTAAGATTAGTTATACAGATACTGCAACTGGAGAATTTATCCAAGCCAATGATGGTTTTCCTATTAAAAATATAGTATTTGTTAATGGGGATTATGAAACTAAAGTTGGTCGTGTAGAAATTTATGGATACTCCGATGACAATAAAATAACGGCAACTAGAGGTGATGTCCATGTTGAAGGAGGTTTAGGCTCAGATACGATAACCACCGGCTCGGGAGACGATACTATATATACGAATGCCGCTATAGACGATAAATACGATATCGAAGATGATAGCGTAAATAATATTGTTCACGCAGGATCGGGTAATGATACCATATACGGCTCTAAAGGTATGGATGAAATTTATGGTGAGGACGATGATGATACTATTTACGGAAAAGATGGAGATGATAAACTAGACGGTGGAAAGGGCAATAACTGGATATTTGCCGGCAAAGGAAGCGATAGTATAAATATAAGTGCAGACAGCGCATATACGAATCATATTTATACCCATACGGACAGTAAAGATGGGGAGGACAGGGATGATTTCTCCAACGAAAACCACGTTACCATAACGCAAGGATATAGCTTCCTAAGTACTAGCCATTCATATATTTACGGTGGTAGAGGTAAGGACGTAGTGACTATTACTGGCGGCGTGAGCACTATAAATTTAGGAGATGGTAATAATGTCGTAACGATAAAAGATTCCAAGGGTTCGAATAAGATTACTACAGGATCTGGCAACGATACTATAAATATAATCGGGGAAAAGGATGTGAATGAAATAACGCTTGGTGGCGGAAATGATATAGTAAATATAGGCGGGGCTTCACGCAGTATCATACATGCTAACGATAAATCGAAAGATAGCGATGATGCAGATACTCTAAACGGCGGAAAAGGCATTGATGTATATTACGTGGGTAATAAAGACACTATCTCGGACAAAGGCGGTAATGGTAGAGTATATTTTAACTCTGATAAATATTATCTCGTCGGCGGAGTAGAAACTAGCGCAGGCTCTATGACCTATAAGAGGGATAATTATACTTATAAACTTAGCGGAAATACTTTAAGCGTCACGGACGATAATACCGGAGAGAAGATTACTATAAAAGACTACGATAAATATCGTAACAATGGAGGTGATCTAGAAATAAAACTTACAGATAAAATCGATATAAACATAGACGATGTTACCGTAGAAGAAGGCGATACAAAAAATCAAATAGCCAAAGTTAACGTTTCGCTATCAAGAAAGCTGAAAGAAAATGAAACTATTAAATTATATATGCCCCAGGGCAATACTCTAGAATTTAAAGCAGGAGATCAGAGTAAAACTTATGAGTATAAATATGACGGAGATTATACGGTAAACTTTCAAAAAGAACGTAAAACTACAATATCCCCTTGGAAGATAGACTCTAGCTTAAATATATCAGCTTCCGTTAAAAAACAAGGCTCCGTAACTATTACCGATGACGATACTCCTATCTATATAAGCACGAAAGGAAGCACCGTAGCGGAAGCTGCCGAAAAGATAGAGGGAACTATATTTTTAAGTAGAGAACTGAAAAAGGGGGAGCGCATCACTGCCTACGCAAACGGGAAAAAGATAAAAATAACCGAATCGGGGCAAAAATTCATAGCCGCTACTTGGGAAGACGACAAAAAAGAGGAGGAGGACTCTAAATTTTACGGAGGATTATACAATGTATCCTCTAATGCAACCGTATACGTAAATGAAAAGTCCGGTAAATTCGTAATCAAAGACGACGATAAAGACAAAAAGCCTGGCGATCCTAAATATTACGATCCACTCGTAGTAGATCTTGGCGGAGACGGCATAGAACTCATAAAGATGAACGGAGCCATAAATTTCGATCACGATCTAAACGGTTTTGCCGAAG
>NZ_CALIAV010000102.1 GCF_938045625.1 uncultured Campylobacter sp. | reverse complement strand
CAAGGAGAAAACTCATGGTAACAATGAGAGATTTGCTAGAGTGCGGCGTTCATTTCGGACACCAAACACGCAGATGGAACCCGAAGATGAAAAAATTCATTTTCGGCGAGAGAAAAGGTATCTATATCATAGATCTACAAAAAACTATCCGCTACTTCCGCTACACTTATAACGTCGTTCGCGACGCGGCTGCAGAGGGTAAAACTATACTTTTTGTAGGTACTAAAAAGCAAGCTGGCGCAGCTCTAAAAGAGTATGCTGAAAAATGCGGCATGCCGTACGTAAATCACCGCTGGCTAGGCGGCATGATGACAAACTTCGGTACTATCCGCCAATCTATCCGCAAACTCGAAGTAATCGAGGCTATGGAGGAGGACGGCTCTATAAATTTACTAACTAAAAAAGAAGCTCTAATGCTTCGCCGCAAAAAAGAGAAGCTTCTAGCGTCTCTAGGCGGCATCAGAAACCTAAAAACCGTGCCTGATATGATTTTCGTCATCGACACCGTAAAAGAAAAAATCGCCGTACAAGAGGCTAACCGCCTAAAAATCCCTGTCGTAGCTCCGATCGATACGAACTGCGATCCTGACGTTATCGACTTCCCGATCCCTGGTAACGACGACGCGATCCGCTCGGTTCAGCTTTTCTGCCAAGAGATGGCTGAGGCTATCATCGAGGGACGCTCTCAGCTTGAAAAAGACGGCGGCGAGCTAGAAGAAGGCAAAGAGGCCGTAAGCCAAGCCGAAAAAGACGCAGTCGTAAACGAGGCTGCGAGCGAAGACTTCTCCGAGGACTTCAGCGAGGACGAAGAGTAATGGAAATCAGCGCACAAATGGTAAAAGAGCTCCGCGAATCAACCGGAGCCGGAATGATGGACTGCAAAAAGGCGCTAGCCGAAGCTAACGGCGATATGGAAAAAGCCGTTGATATATTGCGCGAGAAAGGCCTAGGTCAAGCTGCTAAAAAGGCTGACCGCCTAGCTAGCGAGGGGCTTGTGAGCGTTGTTGTTTGCGACCACTGCAAAACCGCAACTATCAGCGAGATAAACTCTGAGACAGACTTTGTCGCTAAAAACGCTCAGTTTCAAAATTTGACAAAAGACACTACGGCGCACATCCAGACAAATTTGATAAAAGACGTCGAGAGCCTAAATGCAAGCGTTATCAACGGCGTTAAATTTGAAGATTATTTTAAAACCCAGATCGCTACTATCGGCGAAAATTTGGTCGTTCGCCGCTTTGAAACTATAAAAGCGGACGACAAAGGCGTAGTAAACGGCTACGTACACTCAAACGGCCGCGTAGGCGTACTGATCGGCCTAGCTTGCGAAAGCGCTGAAATCGCAAGCAAAGCGGCTGAATTTGCAAGAAATTTGTGTATGCACGCAGCCGCTATGAAACCAAGCGTAATAAGCTATAAAGACCTTGATAAAGAGTTCGTCGAGAAGGAATTTATCGCGCTTCGCGCCGAGCTTGAAAAAGATAACGAAGAACTAAAGCGCCTAGGCAAGCCGCTTCACCACATCCCTGAGTATGCTAGCCGCTGCCAAATAGGCGACGCAGAGCTGGCTAAAGCTACGAAAGCTATCGAGGAAGAGCTAAAAGCCGAGGGTAAACCTGAAAAAATTTGGGATAAGATCATCCCTGGCAAGATCGAGAGATTTTACGCCGACAACACCGTTTTAGATCAGCGCCTTACGCTACTTGGACAGTTTTACGTAATGGACGATAAAAAAACTATTGAGCAAGTCATTGAAGAAAAAGGCAAAGAGCTAGGCGGCAAGATCGAGGTGGTAAAATACGTTCGCTTCGAACTTGGCGAAGGCCTAGAGAAGAAAAACGAGGACTTTGCGGCCGAGGTTGCGGCGCAAATAGGCTAAAATTTAATGGAAATCTTAAAGGGCGTAAATCTAGGCTTTGCGTATGATTATACGCTCTTTGAGGATGTAAATTTAAGTGTCAATGCCGGCGGTAGCTGCGCTATAACGGGCGTTAGCGGCTGTGGCAAATCAACTATACTTCATATACTTTCCACTCTTTTGCGACCCAAAAACGGCGAAGTTATCTATGGCGGTAAGTCGCTTTACGACCTATCGGCAAACGAGCTTTTACGCATTCGCAGATTTGATTTCGGTATTATTTTCCAGGCGCACTATCTTTTTAAAGGCTTTAGCGCGCACGAAAATATCGAGCTAGCCTCCGTTTTATCCGCGCAAAAGATCGACGATGAAATTTTGGCAAATTTAAAAATAGACGGCGTAATGAACCAAAAAGTAGGCGAGCTAAGCGGCGGGCAGCAGCAACGCGTCTCGATCGCTAGAGTGCTTTGCAAAAAGCCGCGCGTGATATTTGCCGATGAGCCGACCGGAAATCTGGACAAACAGACCGCAAACGAAGTGATGCAAACGCTGTTTAACTACATCAAAGCAAACGATGCGGCGCTGGTTTTAGTCACGCACGACAACGAGCTTGCGCAAAGATGCGACGAGGTTTATCGCCTCGAAGATAAAAAATTCTCTTTAATTTATCCTGAAGCTATTTAAATATTTTTATAGGCGACGAGTTTTCAAATTTACCATTTAAAATTTGCGTGCTAAATTTACGAGCTATTTTTTGAGTTTAAATTTATCGCAAGCCGCCTAAGGTTATTACTTCTGAACGAACAAAGTTTATGATCAAATTTAGCCTGCTAGCCGTATTTTATAAAGCGTAGTGATTTTTTAAATTTACCCCCGGCAAACTAAAATTTAACCCAAAACAAAAGCTAAAAGCGACCGCCAAATTTAAACCTCTTAAATTTAAAAGCAACAATAGTGCGCATAAAATTTGGTAGACAAAGCGGTATTTTAAAGCCCTTGATCACGCCTAAATTTCCGCACATTTTCATCTGTCTTTCAAATTTACCAAATTTTCAAGGATTTAACCCTAAAATAACGGCATTTAAATTCAAAACGAAAGATTCAGGTGGAGCCAGTCGAGTTTTTTGCGCCCGAGCGTGTGATCACATTTATGCTGCTGTTTGCACGTATCGGCGGGCTGATGCTGTTTTTCCCGTTTTACGGGCATGAGCAGATCCCTATGAGCGTCAAGACCGCATTTTCGTTTCTGTTAACGCTATTTTTGTTTCCGCTTGCCAGTATCAAAAGCGGCGAGATTTACTATCTAGCCGTAGAGATCGTGAGCGAGGCGGCGCTGGGGGTTTGCGCAGGACTGCTACTTCACATCGTTTTTGCCAGTTTGCAGTTAGCTGGCGAGCAGATATCGATGATCATGGGTTTTTCGATGGCATCGGTGCTCGACCCACAGACTGGCCTTAGCTCGCCCGTGATCTCAAATATCATAAATTTCCTCGCACTCATGACATTTTTGGCCTTTGACGGGCATCATTTGATCCTACTTTTTATCTCAAATTCCCTCACGCACGTTCCGTTAGGCGGCTTTTACCCGAGCCCAGATATCGTGCAGTACGCCTCAAAGTCGATGATAAATTTGTTCACTTTCGGATTTATCATTTCCTTTCCGATTTTGGCGCTCTCGCTGCTTTCGGATCTGATTTTCGGTATGCTGATGAAGACGATGCCGCAGTTTAACCTACTGGTCGTTGGCTATCCGATCAAGATCACGATCGGCTTTGCCGTGCTGATCGCGATACTAGCTGGCATGATGGAGCTTTTTAGACAGCTCGTGCTTCGCGTTATCAACGATCTTCCGTCGCTATTTTTCTAAAACTAAGCTTGAAGTAATGGAAAATGTTTTAAAATACGTTTTTTAGGTATAAAAAGGAGAATTCGTGAAAATCGTTCTTGTAAACGCCAATCCCGCGGTATCGCGTTTGGCGACGCTGGCTCTTAGCAAAATGGGTTACGAATACGTTGAAATCGGCGATGTAGGCGAGCTTAGCGGCGTTTTTGACGTGCTTATCATCGACAGCGATATCGACGCAAAAGAGATGAACCTAAAAGAATTCGCAAATAAAATTTTATACCTTTCCTCTAAAAATTCTCCGACCTTTGAATATGCCGACAGGATACTGCCAAAGCCGTTTTTACCGACGGAATTTATCACTATCGTGGAGGATCTGGCGAGTAAAACAAAGAGTGCCGAGCAGCCTGCTGCGACAAATAATAATGAAACCGCGGAAGTGTCGGTCGAGGGATTTGAGTTTATAGATGATCCAACTGGGGATGTCTTTGAGGACGAGCCGATGGAGGCGGACGTAAGCGAGTTTAAGCTAGATGACGAGTTTGAGGATGATTTGCAAGGGGCACCAGTCAAAGATAGCGCCTTTGACGAGCTGAACGAGATCGTAAAAGCAATCGACGATATGGACGAGCTAAGCGAGAAGCTCGAAGGCAATGAGCTGGATTTAGATGGTACGGACGACGAAACTATAGAGTTTGAAATCGCCGCAAAAGACGATAAATTTGATGAGCTTTCTACTGATTTGGATATGCCGGATGAGCTTATGGATATCAAATTTGAAACGGCGGACGAGCCTGAACTCGGCGCAACGGAGCTTGTTGCCGCGGACGGCGAAGACGATCTCGAAGAGGCTCAAGATAAATTTGAGCTTGATTTTGACGGTAGTATCGAGGATATCAAACATCAAATCGACGAAATAGATAAGATGGACGAACTATCTGAAAATTTAGATACTGGCGACGAACCTTTGGACGCTAAATTTGAAACGACGGACGAGCTAGATGCGGATGAATTTGTCGATATGGATAGCGCGGACGAGCCTGAAGTTTTGCAAAGCCTTAAACAAGCGGAAGATGACGATAAATTTGCAATAGAAGAAGCTGAGGAGCAAGAGGATATCTTCGCCGATATGGATATGAAATCCGACGAGCTAGACGAGCAAGAGGTGCAGGTCAAAAATAGCGCTTTGGGCGATGAGTCTTTACTAGATGATATGGACGTAGCGAGCAAGGCGGAGAAAGAGGATAAAAATTTGGCGCAAGATATTTTGGAAGACGAGCTAGCGGATGATATTTTTGCCGCAGAGGAGCAAGGCGAGACGGAAATAAGCTCCGAGCAAGAAGAACAAGAAATCGGCGAGCCTGAAGCCATGCAAAATGAGCCTGAAATAGAGCCGCAGATTGATCCGAGCGAGTACGGCGATATCGAGCAAATCAGCGAAAAAGATATGGCATTAGCACTTAATGAGAGCGGATTTGTGGGCGGCGAGGTGGTAAATTTAGGCTCGCAAAAAGCTCAAACGGCCTCAAAAATAGACGAGCTTAAGGCTCAAATTTCAGACGCGGTAGCTAAAAATCTAGAAAATTCGCTGCAAGACGGCGAACTGCGAGAGGCTCTAAAAAACCTAAACATAAAAATCAATATAAGCTTTGAGGAAAAGTAGTTGAAGGGGCAAATTTTAATCGTCTCCGGCCCCAGCGGTAGCGGTAAAAGCACGCTTTTAAGCCGTCTTTTAAAAGAGGAAAACGATCTTTATTTTTCGATATCAAGCACAACGAGAGCGCCGAGACGGGGCGAGACCGATGGCGTGAATTATTATTTTACAAGCGAAGACGAGTTTAAAAAAGGCATAGATGCGGATGAGTTTTTGGAGTGGGCGTGCGTGCACGGCAACTACTACGGTACCTCGCTAAAGCCCGTTTTAAAGGCGCTTGAAGAGGGCAAAATAGCGATTTTTGACATCGACGTGCAGGGTTTTAATATCGCTAAATCAAAATTTGCCAAAAATATCACCTCCGTTTTTATCACGACGGCTAGCAAAAACGAGCTAAAATCAAGGTTGCAAAATCGCGGCACCGATAGCGCGGAAACCATCGAAAAGCGGCTGATAAACGCAGTCGGCGAGATGGAGCATATCTTAGAGTATGATTATTTTTTGATAAACGACGACTTGCAAAACTGCTATGAAAATTTGCGCGGGATTTTGCGCTCGATGCGCCTAAAAACGTCAAATTTAGACGCAAAAGAGATTATTAACAAATGGAATAATTGATAAAATTATGCTAATATAACGAAAATCAAAAGGAGAAAAAATGGGTCCAAGCGTCCAACAATTGCTTATTATTTTACTTATCGTGGTCTTGCTTTTTGGAGCGAAAAAGATCCCTGAGCTCGCAAAAGGCCTAGGTAAGGGAATAAAGAGCTTCAAATCAGAAATGGAAGATGATAAAAAAGCCGAGAACGTAGAAAAAGTAGAAGAGAAAAAAGAAGAAACCGCAACCGCCGCAAAGACTGAAGATACGGCTAAAAACGCGTAAGGAAAGGCGTTGAAAAAAAGCGTAATAAACGAAATAAAAGGCGTCGTGGACTTTGACTTTGCGCTGGAGAAGCCAAAAGATAAGGGCTTGGCGCACTACGCGATGCCTACTTTTAGTTTGGCAAAACAGCTCAAAAAATCCCCCGTAGCAATAGCCGCCGAGCTAGCGTCTAAATTTGAAAATAGCGAAGTTTTCGAGGCAACGGCGCTAAACGGCTATATAAATTTTAAACTAAAGCCTGCATTTTTGGATAAATTTGCCTCGGCTAGCCTTGCAAATCCGAGCGAGTTTGCAAAAGGCGGCGGAACTAGCGGCGAGAAAATTTTGCTCGAGTACGTCAGCGCAAACCCGACTGGTCCGCTTCACATCGGGCATGTTAGGGGTGCGGTTTTCGGCGATACGTTAGCTCGCGTCGGGCTTCATATCGGCGAAAATATCTCGACTGAATACTACATCAACGACGCAGGCAATCAAATCGAGCTTCTAGGAACGTCCATATCGCTTTGGGCGCGCGAAAATTTATTCGGCGAGAGAGTGGCGTATCCGGAGAAATTTTACCGCGGCGACTACATAGAGCCTATCGCAAAAGAAGCGCTAGAGAAATTCGGCAAAGAGATATTTTACGACGAGAGCCGAAATCTAGAACTCGCCGAGTTTGGCAAGGATAGGGTGCTGGTTTTGATCAAGCAAAATTTAGCCGACGCGCAAATTTTCATCGAAAACTGGGCCAGCGAAAAGAGCTACTATGACAAGCTCCCTCTCACGCTAGAACGCCTAAAAAGCGAGAACGGCATATACGAGAGCGAGGGTAAAATCTGGCTAAAATCAAGCGAAGTCGGCGACGAAAAAGACCGTGTCATCGTGCGCGAGGACGGTCGCGGCACCTATCTAGCCGGCGACGTGGTATATCACGACGATAAATTTAGGCGCGGATTTGACCGCTGCATCAACATCTGGGGCGCCGACCACCACGGCTACATCGCACGTATGAAGGCGGCGCTGCATCTGCTTGGATACGACGAAAACCGCCTTGAGATCATACTTTCGCAGATGGTGAGCCTGCTAAAAGACGGCGAAGCCTACAAGATGAGCAAGCGCGCGGGCAACGTCGTGCTGATGAGCGACGTGGTCGAGGAGATCGGCTATGAGGCGCTTAGATTTATATTCCTTAGCAAGCGCTGCGACACACACCTGGAGTTTGACGTGGACGAACTAAAGCGCGAGGATAGCTCAAACCCGGTATTTTATATCAACTATGCGCACGCCAGGATCAATCAAATTTTCGCAAAAGCAGGTAAAAACGTCGCTGATGTCGCAGGCGTTAAATTTGCAAATTTGAACGAAGACGGCAAGAATTTGCTATTTGAGGCGCTCACGCTAAACGATATCTTGGTCGATAGTTTTAACACGCGCGCGGTAAATAAAATTTGCGACTATCTAAAGAGCCTGGCTGCGAATTTTCATAAATTTTACAACGAAAATCGCGTCGTAGGCAGCGAAAACGAAGACGAGCTTTTAAAGCTTTTCGCCGTTGTCGCGCTCTCTATAAAAACGGCTCTAGGTCTAATGGGTATCGCTGCAAAAGACAAGATGTAAGAGTTAAATTTAATAAATTTAGAAGCGCTAACCGGCGCTTCTTGTTTAAAAACAACCACTTAAAATCCATGAATCTTTCCAAAATTTCCGCTGCATTTTTCTTTGTATTTTTGATAGCGATAGAGTATCTGGCCCTCACGCCAGCACAGATAAAACTCATCGAAAACAGTTGGGATAAGGCAAATCATTTCATCGCATTCGCCGCGCTTTACGTTACTTTGCATTTTGGCTTTTGTAGGCTAAATTTGGGCGCAAAGGTCGCTATTTTGCTAGCTTACGGTATCCAGATAGAGATCATGCAGTCGTTTGTGCCAAATCGCTATTTTAGCCTGCTAGATATCGTAGCAGACGGCATCGGTATAGTTTTTGGGATCTTGCTAGCGAGAATTTTGGGGTATATTTTGGATCGGCTTAGAGCTAGATTTTAAATTTGAAACTTCAAATTTGACGGCTCGGCTGTGCGAGCTTATTTTGTGCCGCGCCGTTTTGCTTTGTTTAAACTCAATTTTACCATCAAATTTACCGCGTCAAATTTGAGCGAAACGGCGGGCTAAAGCGATAAATTTATAAATAGTCGCTAAAATGCAGCATAAAATTTAGCAACACGAGGCAAGAAGGCTAAATTTCGCGGACGCTAAAAAACAGCACAACTCGCGGCTAAATTTAAAAGAAAAACCCAAAACGAAAGAGTAAAAAATGAAATGGCAAGACAGCAGACGAAGCGATAACGTCGAGGATAGGCGGCAAAACAGCGTAAACAGCATGGGTTCGCTGGGCGCGCTCATACCGATTATCAGATTTTTGCTGGGCTCAAGCATCGGCCGCGTGGTGCTAGTTATCGGCGCGGTCGCGTATTTTATGGGCTTTAACCCTCTCGCGCTACTTGATGGCGGCGGTGCGGGCACTCAAAGGGCGGCATTAGATAGCCCGCAGGAAAAGGAAAAGGTCGCCTTCGTCTCTGCGGTACTGGCGCAGACTGAGGACGTGTGGAGTAAGGTATTTAAGGCGGGCGGCGCGCAGTACAAAGAGCCTAGTTTGGTGCTTTTTAGAGACGGCGTTTCTAGCGCGTGCGGCACGGCTAGCTCACAGATGGGGCCTTTTTACTGCCCCGCGGATAAAAAGGTCTATCTGGATCTTAGCTTTTTTGACGAGCTAGAGGTCAAATACAAGGCCGCAGGCGACTTCGCGCAGGCCTATGTGATCGCCCACGAGGTCGGACATCACGTGCAAAATTTACTAGGCACGCTCGGTAAAGTAAACGAGCTAAAATCGCGCACGAAAAGCCCTATCGAGCAAAACGCCTTGCAAGTCAAGGTCGAGCTGCAGGCCGACTGCTATGCGGGCGTCTGGGCACACTACATGGGGCGCTACAAGGTGCTAGAGGACGGCGACATCGAGGAGGCGCTAAATGCCGCGAGCGCGATAGGCGACGATGCGCTACAGAAAAAATACCAAGGCCGCGTGGCGCCAGACTCGTTCACGCACGGCTCGTCAAAACAGCGTATGACGTGGTTTAAAAAGGGATTTGAAGGCGGACAGCCAAGCTCCTGCGCGTTTGAGATTTGAATTTGACTTTTTAGCTCTTTGGCTGCGTTTGGCGAGTGCGAAATTTCTACTCGGCCGCGTTTTAGATAAATTTAAATGCGGCTCTTTGGGCGTCGTTTGGTGCAACTCAAATTTAAATTTCCGTGATTTTAAATAAATTTGGACGCGACACGGTTTGCTCGGCGCGCGGCTTGTAAATTTGGCGCAGCAACCGATAAATCAAAAAACGGAGCGAACATAAAAAGAAGAGAGTTCATAAAGGGCGCTGCGACCTGTGCGGCGGGTCTTACTGCGGGAGTTAATTTGTTTGCTCAGCAGACCGGCGAGATCGGCGCTACAAATTTGACGGACGGCGTAGATCTAAGCGGCGCGAAAAATCTCGGCGAGAGGCTTGCCGCGATGACGCCGTATCTCACGCTAAATAACAGAATTTTGATGCCGATCGTCGGACTTAGCGCAGCTAAATTTGATGATTTGAAAGACAAAAACGCGCTGGGGGCGGCTCTTGGGCTAGGTTACCGCCTGATCGATACGGACGGGGGGGGCGAGGAGGCTGCAGCAGCCGCGTTTGAGGCTAGCGGTTTAGGGGGCGGACAGCTATTTGTCCAAAGCGCGCTCGAGGCTCAAAACGGCGACGAAAGCGGCATGATAAAAAGCTTTGAGGGCTCCTTAAAAAAACTAAATACCGACTACGTCGATCTACTTTTGCTGCGCGTAGGGGCGGGCGATGTTAGCCTTGCTTGGCACGTTTTACAGCGGCTTTACCGCGAGGGACTTGCGGCGGCGATCGGCATTTGCGATTACCCTGGAAAATTCGGAGTCGAAAATTTAGCCAAAATCGCGCAAGGTAGCGAAGTTAAGCCCGCGGTTTATCAGACGCGCTCTCGCTCCTGTCTGCGGCGCTTTGCTGCGCGCGGCAAGGTGACCGACCATGACGTGCAAGTGCAGCTGCTATACGAGCCCGGCGAAGAGCTAAAAGAGCCCGCGCTCGCGCAAATCAGCGAAAAATACGGCAAAACGCGGTCACAAATCATCTTGCGCTGGCTCGTACAACATGGGGTTTGCACGGTAGTAAACTTCGCTAGCAAGGAGCGATTGCTTGAAAATATCGATATTTTCGGCTTTGAGCTTGCGGACGAGGACGCCGCGCAGGTAGAAAAGCTCTGGCGGAGCTAGTAGGCGGACGAGGCCGGTTTTGCCATCAAATTTGCGTGTCTTAAATTTGGCAAGCTTGGGTTGATGGCAAATTTTAAGAGCATTTTGCTGATTTACTGCGTTAAATTTGCTAGCTTGATAGACGTTAAATTTAGCTTTAGCGGACTTGGCTAAAATTTCGCGAATCGCAGCGAAAAAGCGGACAACAAACCTAAGAAAAATCAATGAAAAACTTGGACTACGAGGCGCTTAAGGCGGAGTGGCAAAAAGAGTGGAACGAAAAGGGCGAGAAATATGCCAAGGCCGTAAACGATATGGTGGCGTTTGCCGAGGTGCACGGCTGGGACGCCTACAAGGGCGAGGATCCGGTCGATGAGCGCGAGGGTGTGACGCAGCTCTGCAAGGCGGTTTTTGCGCTGCTAAAGGAAGCTAACGAGCGCGGCGAGACGGCGAAATTTAGAGCCGATTTTCCGCCATCAAACGTCATTTTCGATAAAAAGTTGAGAAAAAAGCTAAGAGACATCGATCAAATTTGCCCTCTTGGCAGCGAGAACGTCCTTTTTATCGCCTCAAACGACGACGGCAAGACGCTGTATCTGCTGGAGGGCGACCGCGTGAGCGAGGTGGCAAAGGGCGTCATCGCCGTGGGCAAGTCCAAGCGAAACGAAATTTACGCCCTTCTTAGGAGAGGCGAGATTGAGCTCGTAAAAGGCTACGACGGCAAGAGCGGCGGCGAGCTGGTGGCGAGATTTAGCCACGAGCTAGAGATCATCTACGACTAGGCTGAAATTTTACCCTTTAACGACGGCAGCAAGGTGCTTTTGGTCGCCCACGACGGAATTTTTTTGATCTCGCAAAGTGGCGCGAAGCTCATCCATCCGATCTATGAGGACGGACAGCTCTACGAGGACGATGACGGCAACGCTGCACTCTATATCGACATGGCTAACGCGGCGCTATCAAACGACAACGCTCTTATCGTCGCGGGCGAGCAAGATACCGATGAGCACGTCCTGATGGATAGCGAGGGCGAGCGACTGGGCAGCATCGGCGCGCAGAGCTCGTATCCGCACTTTTGCCTCTTTAGCGCGGACGATACGCAGCTCATCACGAACTCCTGCCACTTCTACAACGGCGTCACGATCGGCGTGGACAGGGCGGCTCTAAAGCGAGGGCTGGAGGTTGAGGCTTATTCGTATGACGAAGAGGGCGAGAAAAATTTCACGCTGATCGACGATGCGATGAGAGTTTACGCGGGCGTGGCGACGCAGGACTTTTACATTCTCGGCGACGCATACGGCTACATAAAAGCAGTCGGCAAGGACGGGCGTAAAATTTGGCGCCACTATCTGGGCGGTACGATAAAGTCTATGGCTCTAAGCGAGGACGGCAGCGTGCTATTCGTCGGTACATACGGCGGCAGGCTGCATAAACTACGCCTGGGCGCGGGCCAAGACAGCCACACGATCGGCAACGGCAACCACAAAGAGGAATTTAGACTGATCGCTTATGAGGATAAAATTTATCGGTGGTAAGAGGCGCGCGGCATAGCGGCTCAAATTTTATCGTTTTTAAAATGCCGGTCTTGACAAATAAAATGCGGAGCTAAGATTTGTCAAACTTGACCCAAATTTTAAATGCTAAAATTTAAAATAAATTTACCAAATTTGAATACAAAAATCTAAAACGAAGTATTTTGTCGCTAGGCCGCTCAAATTCGGCTCAAATTTTACGCATCGGCAAAAAGCGCGGCGACAAAATTTATAGACCTCATCGCCGCAAATTTATCGGTCGTTACTCGCCGATCGTATCGGCGTCAAACGTGCCTTCAAGTATGCTTTTGATAAAAGAAACGGTCGCAAAGCGCGCGGCGGGCAAATTTATGAGCGTGTGCGGAGCATTGGGCAAGAGTAAAACTATCGCATTTTTCTTCTCGCCGTAAGCTGCGGCGCAGTTTCCGGTGGCGTTTTCGTTGCCTAGATAGCTATTTTTTTGAGAAAAATATTTATCCTGATCGCTTACTAAATTTAAAACCGGCGTATCGTTAAGCGCCGTTTTGTGCTCTTTTACGAAGTAATTCTCCTCGCACGACCAAGAGTTTATAATCTTGCCTAAAAAGTCCTTGCCCTCATATCTGGCTACAGCCACCGCGCCTTCGCTGGTGCCGGCTAAAAACAGCTTGCTTGTATCTGCCCATTCCGTGTTTTTTAGCGCATCCAAGGCGATTTTGATTTCGCTAGAGCGTAGCGAATGGACTTTTTCGTAAATCTCCTTATCTGCCGGAGATTTGTATGTTATCCTGTTTTCTAGGGCCATGCTATCAAACATAAAGCTTGCTATGCCCTCTTTTGCGAGCCACTCTTGCCATTTGTCAAGGCCTATTTTGTTGTTGATACCCGATGAACCGTGCAAGAAAACTACGACCGGCGCTTTGGCTTGCGTCTTTGGAGCATCTTTAAAAGGTCCGACGTAAATATCGCCGCCCGTGACGTTTTTTGGAAGCGCGATTTGAGCCTGCGCTACGCCTTTTTGGGCTGACTCGCTCGTGTGCAAGTACGCGTCGCCCGCAAACAAATGCGCCGTAAAGAGCGCAACTAATAAAACAAAAGTTTTTCTAAACATAAGTATCCTTTATATTGACTTTGGTTAATTATATAAAAATTAGATTTAAGCCGGCCTTTTAATTTATAAAATAATCGCTAAAAACGCAGGAAAAACTCATGGCAGTCGGCTTTTAAATTACGGTATTAAAGTCGCTTTGCCGCCAAATGCATTTAACTTGTGTTTTATGCCCGCTCACCATCAGTTCTCTGCTAAATTTTCGGTCGAAATTCAATGTTGCAAAACCCATCTTGCCGGCTTTGGAGCCAAATTTGACCGCAAACTTTCCTTCTTGCCCGCCCTCTTAAAAGTCAAATTTCGCAAGATAATTTTTAATTTTATTTAGCTTTTGGATTTTTGCCGCGGGATATTTTGCGGTCAGGAGAAATTTAGCGTAGGTTTTTAGTTTCATTTTTGCTACGCCAGTTAAATTTGCGGTATAGGTTTGAAGAGTCGCTAAATTTGACGACGTCCGCTTCAAATTTGACTTTTTTAAAATAAAAGCAAAAGCCTGCGATGTCGGCTTTTGACTAAAATAATCAAGCACGCCGCTTGCAAGATCGGGCAAATCTTAGCGTTAAAACGGCGGCTTTGGTCAAATTTACCGTCCGCTGCATGCTTTAGGCAAATTTGACGCTACTGGCGCGGCGAGCTAAATTTAGCTTAAGCTTTTACCTCTTTTAGCTTGCTTAAAAACTCTTCGATATTGTATTTGGCACGGTATTGCGCGCTCATGAGGTGGATGAGGATGTCGCCTAGATCGATCACGACCCAGTCGCCGGAGCTTTCGATGCCTAAAAACTGCTCGCCTTCGTCCTTTAGCCCCTCTTTTAGGTCGTCCGTTAGTGAGTAGGCGTGGCGCTCGCCCATCGTGGTGGCGATGATGACGCATTTTGCGATGTATTCGCGCCCGCTCATGTCGATAGCTTCGATAGCTTCGGCCTTTTTGGCGTCTAGGATTTTGATGACTCGTTCGATTCTTTCTTGCATGTTTTTCCTTGGTAAAATTTCGCCGCCTCGTCGGCTATGCGCGGTATCATCAGGCTTTTGTCCAAATTTTGCCTGATTTGCGAGGACGAAACGGGCTCGTTTATGTTTAAAATTTTAAAATTTTCAGGCACGGCTACGTCGCCGCGGCTAGCTACGACGAAGGTCGCGAGTTTAAAGAGCTCGTCTATCTCGTGCCATTTATCCAGGCTTGCTAGATGGTCGGCGCCGATAATGAGATAAAGCTCGCTCACAGCGTAAATTTGCCGCATGTGCCGCACGCTCTCTATCGTCGGTACGGGGCGGTTTTGCGCGATCTCGTAGTCGCTCACGCAGACTTTAGGCAGCGCGCCCCAAGCCTCGTTCGCCCACTTTAGCCGAAGCAGCGGTGGAGCGGAAAACTCGCTCTTAAACGGGCTGATAAAGGTCGGCATGATGATGAGCTTGTCCGCGTCTAGCTGCTCTAGCGCGGCTTTAACGACGGCGTCGTGCCCGAGATGAGGCGGGTCGAAACTACCGCCGAAAAGCGCGATTTTCATAAATTTGCCTTTAAAATTTCGGTGCAGTTTAGCGAATTTGAAGTGAAAATTGGTTGAAAATCAAAAAATTCGCCGATAAAGCGCAAATTAAATGGAGATTTTGTAAAATTTGGGGATTTTTGGGCTCGCAAGGCTCGTTTTTCGGCGAGCAAGCGAGGGTCAAAATTTGCAAAGGCGGGCTTTAGAGAGGCTTAAATTTATGCGCTTGGCATCGGTTGAGGCCGGTAAATTTAACGTGCAAAAAGCTAAAAGTATGAAAATAACCTTTCCGCGCGCTTGAAAGCGACCGGAAAATCTAGCACAAGGAGCTAAACATGGTAAAAATCGCGATCAACGGTTTTGGACGTATCGGCAGGTGCGCTGCTCGTATTATTTTAGAGCGAGACGACGTTGAGCTTGTCGCTATCAACGACACGGCGACGCGCGACATGACGCGCTATCTGCTCAAATACGACAGCGTGCACGGCGAATTTAAGCAAGACGTTAAGGTGATAAGCGACGATTTTATAGAAGTAAACGGCAAAAAGATAAGAGTTTTTTCAACAAGAGATCTAAACGAGCTTAGCTACGCAGACTACGGCGCAGACGTGGTTTTGGAGTGTACGGGCAAGTTTTTAACCACTGAAAAATGCGAGCCATATCTAGCTCGCGGTATCAAAAAAGTCGTCATGAGCGCTCCTGCAAAAGATGACACGGCGACCTTTGTAGTGGGCGTAAACGACGATAAATACGCAGGCGAAGCAATCGTCTCAAACGCAAGCTGCACCACAAACGGCCTAGCTCCCGTCGCAAAAGTACTAAACGATAAATTTGGCATCGTAAAAGGGCTCATGACCACGATCCACGCCTACACAAACGGACAGAGCCTAGTAGACGTAAAGGCCAAAGACTTCCGCCGCTCACGTGCCGCCGCTCTAAATATCGGACCTACGACCACTGGAGCCGCAAAAGCTATCGCAAAAGTACTTCCCGAGCTAAACGGCAAGATGCACGGCCAAGCCGTCCGCGTACCGGTCGCAAACGTCTCGATGGTCGATCTAACGGCGGTTTTAAAAAGACCGGCCAGCAAAGATGAGATAAACGAGGCGTTTAGAGCGGCTGCGGAGTCAAATTTAAAGGGAATTTTATTTGTCGATGACGATTATAGAGTTAGCAGTGACTTTTGCACGAGCGCATACAGCAGCATCGTAGCCAGCGACACGACGCAGGTCATCGCTGATGATATGGTAAAGGTCTTTGCGTGGTACGACAACGAGTGGGGCTACTCGACAAGGCTTGTGGACCTAGCTAAGATCGTGGCTACGAAGTAAATTTAAAGGGTGAAAAATGAGTGAAATTTTATCGATCAACGACCTTGAGCTTAGCGGCGCGAAGGTATTTGTCAGGTGCGATTTTAACGTGCCTATGGATGAGTTTTTAAACATCACTGATGACCGCCGTATCCGCTCGGCGATACCAACTATCCGCTACTGCCTAGATAACGGCTGCAGCGTGGTTTTGGCTAGCCACCTAGGACGTCCCAAAAATGGCTTTGAGGAGAAATTTTCGCTGCGAGGCGTGGCAAAGAGGCTTTCGAGGCTGCTCGATAGAGACGTGATATTTGCCGAGGACGTCGTCGGCGCGGACGCCAAAGCCAAAGTCGCTGCGCTGAAGCCTGGCGAAATTTTACTTCTTGAAAATTTGCGCTTTGAAAAGGGCGAAACCAAAAACGACGAGGCGCTAGCCGCTGAGCTCGCTAGATACGGCGAATTTTACATAAACGATGCTTTTGGCGTCTGCCACAGGGCGCACAGCTCGGTCGAGGCGATCACTAAATTTTACGACGAGAAGCACAAGGCGGCTGGATTTTTGCTGCAAAAGGAGATAAATTTCGCTCAAAATCTCATCAAACACCCTGCGCGTCCGTTCGTCGCGGTCGTGGGCGGTAGTAAGGTAAGCGGCAAGCTGCAAGCCCTACACAACCTGCTTCCGCGCGTGGATAAGCTGATCATTGGCGGCGGCATGGCGTTTACGTTTCTAAAATCGCTCGGCGAAAATATCGGAAACTCGCTACTTGAAGAGGATCTCATCGACGATGCGCGTGAAATTTTGCGCAAGGGTAGAGAGCTTGGCGTTAAAATTTACCTGCCCGTAGACGTCGTCGCAGCTCAGACTTTTTCGGCCGAAAGCGCCGTAAAATTCGTCCCCGCTCAAGAGATACCGAGCGGCTGGATGGGACTAGATATCGGGCCGGCGTCGATAAGGCTCTTTAAAGAGGTCATCGCCGACGCGCAAACCATCTGGTGGAACGGGCCGATGGGCGTTTTTGAGATGGATAAATTTAGCAAAGGCAGCATCAAAATGAGCCACGCCATCATCGACACTCACGCGACTACGGTCGTGGGCGGCGGCGATACGGCCGACGTCGTCGAGCGCGCGGGAGACGCCGACGAGATGACATTTATCTCGACCGGCGGAGGTGCTAGCTTGGAGCTCATCGAGGGCAAGGAGCTGCCGGGCATAAAACCGCTCAGAAAGGCTGCAGAGTGAGGTTTTTAGCAAATTTAAAGTGCAATCACACGAGAGCGAGCTTTGCTAAATACGCTCAAATTTTAGACGCAAATTTGAGCACAAACGACGACGTTACGGTATTTCCGCCGTTTAGCGCGCTTGATCTTGCGGCTCATAAATTTAAACTCGGCGCGCAAAATTTCTACCCGTGCGAAAGCGGCGCTCACACCGGCGAGATCGGTAAGGCGATGCTGGACGAGTTTGGCATAAAAAGCGTGCTGATCGGGCATTCCGAACGGCGAGAGCTGGGCGAGAGCGAGGAGCTTTTACGCGCTAAATTTGACTTCGCCGTAGAGGCGTGCTGGCAGATCATCTACTGCATCGGCGAAAATTTGAGCGTGAACGAAGCTGGCGGCACGAAGGAGTTTTTAGCGGAGCAGCTAAAAAATATCGATCTTGGCTACGAGCGGCTGCTGATCGCCTACGAGCCCGTCTGGGCGATAGGCACGGGCAAGAGCGCTAGCGTGGAGCAGACCCGAGATATTTTAAATTTCATCCGCGAGCAAACGAGCGCGCCGCTGCTTTACGGCGGTAGCGTAAATGTAGCAAATATCGGCGGGATAGCGGGTATCGCAAGCTGTGACGGGGTGCTAGTGGGTACGGCGAGCTGGGACGCCTCTAGCTTTTTGGAACTTATTAGCGCGTCATCTCGCTGACGCCTTTAAATGATTTCGTAAATTTCGCCCTGCGACAGGCTATATGCCTAGTCTTGGGACGAAATTTACTTCAAAACATTTAAATCCGCCTAGCGATATTTCCGCTTGTCGATTTATGTTTAAAATTTGGCGTTTTGTCGAATTTTGTAAATTTATAAATTTCAAATTGCGAAGGATCTTGAGATGATTTTTGTGGCTTTGCAGTTAAAATTTGTGTAGGTTAGACGGATGGTCTGCTGAGCAAAATTTTAACAAAATCGCCAAAAAGCACTCAAAAACCAAGCAAAAATAGAAAGGAGAAATAATGATTTTAAAAGGAAAAAAGGGCCTCATCGTCGGCGTAGCTAACGCCAAATCTATCGCTTACGGCATCGCCGAAGCTTGTCACGCGCAGGGTGCGCAGATGGCGTTTACCTATCTAAACGACGCTCTGAAAAAACGCGTAGAGCCGATCGCTGAGGAGTTTGGGAGCAAATTCGTCTACGAACTTGACGTAAACAACCAAGCCCACCTAGACGGCCTTGCGGATCGCATTAAAGCAGATCTTGGCGAGATAGATTTCGTCGTGCATGCGGTAGCCTATGCGCCCAAAGAAGCGCTAGAGGGCGAGTTTGTAAACACTACAAAAGAAGCCTTTGATATCGCGATGGGTACGAGCGTGTATTCGCTACTGAGCCTCACGCGCGCGGTGCTTCCGGTGCTGAAAGATGGCGGCTCGGTTCTTACGCTCACCTATCTTGGCGGACCAAAATTCGTGCCTCACTACAACGTAATGGGCGTCGCAAAAGCGGCTCTTGAAAGCTCTGTGCGCTATCTCGCTCACGATCTTGGCGCGCGCGGTATCCGCGTAAACGCCATCAGCGCAGGCCCGATCAAGACGCTTGCGGCAAGCGGTATCGGCGATTTTAGGATGATTTTACGTTACAACGAGGTAAATAGCCCGCTAAAACGCAACGTCACGACGCATGATGTCGGCAACAGCGCGATGTATCTACTCAGCGACCTTGCTAGCGGCGTGACCGGCGAGGTGCACTACGTCGACTGCGGCTACAACATCATGGGCATGGGCGACGTGGCGACCGACGCCGAGGGCAACACGATCCTAGCTTGGGATGCAAAATAATCTACTGAGATAAATTTGGCGGGGTGACTCGCCAAATCCTTCTTTTAAATTTCATTAAATTTGACCAAAGAACGCGCGATGAGGGCTTTAAGCGAGCTTATAAACACAAATGAGTCGGGGCTGGGCGCTAATAGAAGAGAGGCCAAAAGAGGCCAAAAATGGCTATGAGATTTTACCGCGTGATGAGAGCAGGGCGCAAAGCGAGCTTTTGGGGCTTCAAGTAGCCACTCGATCGCCCATGGGCGCGCTTGCCTACGGCTGCGGCGGTATCGTGGTAGACGGCGGTTGGCTGCGCGTGCTTGGCTCTGGCTGTGAGTGTATGAAGCGTGGAATTTACAGCTTTAACCTTGGCAAAAGCGTTAGCGAGGCTGGGCAGATGCCTAGTTATTTGCTCGTGGCGGACGATATTTTGGGCGGATTTTTTGCGATAAGCGGCGGCGCATTTGGTGGCAAGGCCGGCAACGTCTTTTACTATGTGCTAGATAGCGGCGAGTGGGAAGATACGCAGCTTGGTTGCTCGCAGTTTTTGTACTGGGTGCCTTGTAGTGATATATCTAAATTTTACGAGCTTTACCGCTGGGATGGCTGGAGTGATGATGTAAAAAATTTTAGCCTTGATAAGGTGATGTTTGCGCTGCTGCCGATATTTTGGCGAGACGCCGACGTAAAACTAAAGCTAAAACAGATGAAAAAAACGGCATGGACATAGACGAGTACTTTGCTTCTATTTTTAACGGCGGCAAGTAAATTCAAATTTGACGGGAACTAACATAATAGTTGATTTACGCTTTTGCTTTTACAATCTCATCCGCTTGCGGGTGGTCGCTAAAATTTGGCACTCAACTAAATAAATTTAAACAAATATCCTAAAATAACCGCAAATAATCTTTAAAGGATTTCTCATGCAAAGCTTGCTTTTCTCGCCGCTAAAAATCGGCGATCTGCAGATCAAAAACCGCATCGTAATGCCGCCGATGTGTATGTATAAGGCCAAAAACGAAAACGGCTGCCCTAGGTGCTTTCACCGCTTGCACTACGCCGCTCGCGCGCTGGGAGGCGTCGGGCTCATAATCGTCGAGGCCACGGCCGTCGAGCCTAGAGGTAGGATCACGAGCCGCGATCTGGGGCTATGGAACGACGAACAGCTAGAGGCGCACGCCAGGCTCGTCAAGGAGTGCGTCAAGTACGGCGTCGCAATGGCCGTCCAGCTCGCGCACGCTGGCAGAAAAAGCGAGTGCGATGGTCTGATCGCACCTAGCGCGGTAAAATTTAGCGAGAGTTACAAAACGCCGAAACAAATGAGCGTAGAGGACATTGTCTCGGTCAAGCAAGCTTTCGTCGATGCCGCGGTCAGAGCCCAGCGCGCAGGATACGCCGCGACCGAGATCCACGCCGCGCACGGCTATCTAATCAGCGAATTTCTCTCGCCTGAGATCAATCTACGAGACGACGAATACGGCGGGAGCTTCGAAAATCGTACGAGATATTTAAAAGAAATTTTAAGCGAGATAAAAGCCGCGGTGCAAATCCCCGTCGGCGTGCGCATAAGCGCGGATAGCTGGGTGAAGGGCGACTGGAGTCTAGAGGATAGCGTGCGGCTAGCAAAAGAGCTCGAGGCTTTGGGTGCGGCGTTTATCCACGTCTCGGCGGGCGGATTTTTTGAGCGCACGGATAGCGTGCCTGCGTTTACTCCGCTGTATCAGGCGAGCTACGCTAAGGCGGTAAAACAGGCGGTTGGCATACCCGTAATCGCGGTCGGGCTCATCACAAAGGCATCTGAGGGCGAGGCGCTGCTGTTAGGCGGCGTTTGCGACGGGGTGGCCTACGGCAGAGAGCTGCTGCGAAATCCAAATTTCGCGCAAGCCGCGATGAGTGAGTTAGGGTGCTCTGAGCTAATAGAAAACTCGTATAAAAGGGCGTTTAAGTAAAATTTAGCAAGGTTGCTCGGTATAAATTTAAAGTAGTCGTATCGGCTAAATTTAGCGTAACTTTGATTAGTCGTTTGGGCGCGTTGTTTGGTAAATTCGGACCACTGCTACGATGTCAATTTTGATTTGATTGCTGCCGATTTTAGCGGCGCTTATTTATAAACATGGTGGCTTATTTTTTGATTTATTGCGCTAAATTTGTAGAATAAAAGCAGAAATTTAAGCCGCAAAAACGGCTTAAATTTACGTGAGTTTGTAGCTAACCGGGATTTTTATGACGTAGTCGCGATCAAGCGTCGGAAAGTCAGGCGCCGCGCGGTTTATGAGCTCGACTGCGGCCTCGTCTAGCGTCTCAAAGCCTGAGCTTTTTATCACCTTTACGTCGCGGACGCTGCCGTCTTTTTTGTATAAAAAGCTAACCTCTACGACGCCTTGATGGCGCATTTTTTGCGCGCGTTTAGGGTATTTGTGATGCTTTTGTATCGCCTTTTGGATTTTAGAAAATCTCTCGTCGCCGGCTGAGGTCGCGAAGTTAAATTCTCCTACCGTTTCAGCTCCGCTAGGCGGTAAATTTGATTTTACGTTCGAGCTTGGAGCACTACTTGGTTGCGCTGCGGGCGGCGTAGAAGTAGGCGGCGACGGCTGTGCAGGCGGCGTTGCTTGTGCGACTTGCGGTTCCGGCTCAGGCTCAGGCTTTTTAACCGGTTTTGGCGTAGGCTTTGGCTTTGGTTTTTCCACAGGCTTTTCCACGGGTTTTGGCTTCTCTACCGGTTTTTCTATTTGTTTTGGTTTTTCTATCGGCTTTGGCGGTTCAACCGGCTTTGGCGGCTCCGGCGGCGTGACGACAGGTTCTGGCGGAGGAGGCGCAGGCGGCTCCGGCGGCGGCGGCGCTGGTGGGGTAGGTGCCGGTGGGAGTGGAGCTGCTGGCGGCGTAAAGGTATTTAGCGCTATCTTGACGCTTTTTTCTTCCGGCATCGGTTTTAGTTCTTCGTAAAATTTGATAAAAGATCCTATGAGGATGGAGTGCAACAGGATAGAAACGCCAAGCCCCGTAAAGCTGGCGCGTCTATTCAGTTGTTGTCGTGATAGCGAAGTTTTCATGATTTTTTTCTTTTAGTATGTCGATGACCTTGATAAACGAGTCGAATTTGCTCTCTTTATCGCTTTTAAGTTCTATTAATGTTTCGTTTTTTATCTCGTTTAGCTTTTCTTTTAAATTTTCCTCGGCGATTTTCTCTTCGCCTATAAAAAATTCATTATCTTTATTAATTAAAACGGCTATTTTATCGTTTTCGTCTTGCTTTTTTTCCGCGCTTTCGCTGTTTGGCAGGTCGATTTTGATATTGCCCTGAGCGATAAAGGTAGAGATGCTAAGCACGATAGCTAGCAAAACGAGCATAATATCTATGAGCGGGATTACGTTTAATCCCTCTTTTTTAGGCATTCTCACGTGAAGCCTTGTAGCGGTTTACGAGTACGTCCACTTTTCTCATAAACGCGTTGTAGATCATTAGCGTCGGTATCGCGACGATGAGGCCTAGCGCGGTTGCTTTTAGCGCGAGAGACAGGCCGACCATGATGCTTTTAGTATCGATGCCGCCGCTCATACCCATGTCGTAAAAGGTTACCATGATGCCCGCAACCGTACCCAAAAGCCCGATATACGGCGCATTTGAATAAACGATATAAAGCGTTGTTAAATTTCTGGTTACGCTCTCTTCAAAGTCGTCTTGATTCTTATAATTTTCAAATTTAACGTTTGCGTAAAAGATCAAGCGCTCTATCGTGAGCCATACTACGACAAAGCTCATAAGCCCTAAAATACCGATGATAACGTAATCGACGTTGTGTTTGAGAAATTCCATTTAATGCCTTCTTATAAAATTTGCGCGTGAATTATATCAGATTATGGTATTTATTGTCAATAACGAATAGGCAAGTAATATTTTATATAAATTTATCTAAAATTTAGTCTTAGGATTGTAATATTCGTTTTCAAAAATTTTGGCAGATTAAAGAAAACAAAATTTAAATGTTTTTCTAAATCGGCGCAAATTTTCGTAAATTTAAAGAGGAGAAAAAATGAGTTTTAACAATGTTGCGAAGATTTCTTTCGTAGCGGCTTTGGCCATCGGCGCAAATGCCGCCGAGAACGTAACGCTAAGCGGCGTAGAGGTAAGCAGCACCGGCGGCGGCTACGGCGTAGACGACGTAAAAATAAGCACGAGAAACGCAGGTATACTAAAAGACGTCATGCGCGATATCCCGGGCGTTTACGTGGGTGGTACGAACGGCATGAACCAAAAAATTTACATGAGGGGTGTGAGCGACCGCGGTCTAAACATCACGATCGACGGCGCGAAACAAAATGGAAATACCTTTCACCACAACGCAGACCTACTAATCGACCCTGATCTGATCAAAGCCATCGACGTTGAGGTCGGCTCGCGCTCTGTAGTAAACGGCGCCGGAGCTCTTGGAGGCTCAGTGGCTTTTAGGACGGTGGACGCTAGAGACCTGCTAGATGACGGCGAGATTATCGGCGCTAAAATCAAAATGGGCTACGCCTCAAACAACGACGAATTTTCGCAAGGGCTAATGGTCTTTACCGCGCCGGTCGAGGGGCTTGATTTTATAGCCGCGATAAATCACAAAGGCTATGACTACGGCAAGAGCGGCAACGGTAAGAAAATCGGCGGCGACGGCAACGACCTTAGCTATCTTTTTAAGCTCGGATATAGCTTTTTAGACGCGCACAGGATATCGCTCTCTCACGAACACAACCACTACAAAGGGCTTTATCCGTTGAGGGCTGAATTTGGTAGCTGGCACGCAAACGATGATAATAGAAAATACGAGCGCGATACGACGACGCTAAAATACGAATTTACTCCTAGCGAGCTGCTAAATCTCGACGTAACGGCCTATCATACGAAACATCAGAGGATCGACGCTAGCAAATGGGGCGTAAAAACTAGAGGCCTAAGCGCGAAAGCAAAAACGATGCTTGAAACTGGCGATGTGACGCAGACGCTAAGATACGGCGCGGAGTACTACCATAGCGAGAACTTTAACAAACCGCAAAACAACCGCCCTGAAAAAGTAAACAACTACTCGTTTTATTTGGAAGACGCGATCAAATTTGCAGGGCTTACCGTGACTCCGGGCATCAGATACGAGCGCCACGAGCTAAAGACCTATAACGGCACTGGCGCAAATATCGGCGGATACAAATACAAATTTGACGAATTTACGCCCGCTCTCGCGCTTGATTACGAGTTTATGAAAGGGCTTGGCGTATTTGCCAGCTATGCTAAAGTCTTTAGGGGACCTGACGTCATGGAGTCTATGCTAGCTAGCGGCTCTAGCAGAGGTACGCCTCTAGGATACAGGGCAAACCCTGATCTAAAGGCCACTACGGGCGATAGCTACGAGATCGGCGGACGCTACAAGGGCGAGTTTAGCGAAACGGGACACGTTAGCTTCGTAGCTAAATACTTTAAAACCAAATACAAAAACCTAATCGTAGATAATAACGCAGCAGGCGGGCGTATAAATCCGGTGCTTTATAGGATCAACGCAGGTGGCGCGGATATCGACGGCGTCGAGCTTTTGGCTAGACTAAATCTCGATGCGCTAAGCTTAGGTGCTAGCTATACTCATCAAAAAGTAAGATATAAAGACCGCGTGAGTAACGGTAGCGGCGGCTACTACACGTCAAACATCATCGGCTACCGCGACCAGGGCGACAAATACACCTTTAACGCCGAGTACTCGATAAACGCTATCGATACGCTTGTGGGTTATAATCTTATTTATTTTGCCTCGAAAGACACGACGAGCGCTGGCAACGACGCTGCCGTACATATCCCGAGCTACGCCGTGAGCGACATCTATCTCACTTATGCGCCAAGCGGCGGTAAATTTAAAGGACTTGAGATAAACGCGGGCGTTTATAACGTATTTAACAAAGCCTACGTCTCGCACTCTCAAAGAGTGGCTCAGTACACGGGCGATGCGAACGCGATCGACTGGGAGCCGGGCAGAAACTTTAAGGTTAACGTCTCTTATAAATTTTAATTTTTATTCTAAACTTACGCTTCCGGGGGGCTTAAATTTGAGCCCCTTTTTTCTATCTTTTATAAAATTTACTCAAATTTAGCGTTGTTTATTTTTGCTATTTGCGGGTAAAATCCGCTCAAATTTAACCTGTTTTTTGGCGGAGCGAATAAAATTTTGCTACGGAACGTCAAAAATAAAACCTAAATTTGAGCGGTTAAATTTGCGAGCGTTCGGCGTCAAATTTGACGGACGGTTTTTGGTTTTTATATTTTCAAGATGGTGGTATTGGGATGTAAATTTTGGGGCAAATTTGAAGTTAAATTTGCTACGGTCAAATTTAAAAAGGCGAGCCGAATTATGACTCGCCGTAGTAAATTTAACGCCGAATTTAAATGCGTTAAATTTACAGTTTTTATTATTGCTTTCTGCCCATTCTTTTTAGATTGTCGCATGCAGACGTGTCACCGCTAAAGCACGCAGAGCGGTAGATGCTTCTGGCTTTTGACTCGTCCTGCGCTACGCCTAGTCCATGTTCGTAGAGGACCGCAGTGTTTGTGCAGCACGGTACGTCGCCTAGTTTGCAGCCTCTATCGTAGGCCGACATGGCGTTTGCGTAGTCCGGTTCTTTGCCGTCGGCGTTTGAGCGGTAAAACTCGCCCAGATAGTAGCAAGAGTACGCCCCACCGTTCGTGCATGAGGTGCTATAGATTTCAAGTGCTTTGTTTGCGTCTTTGCTTACGCCAAGGCCGGTTTGGTATATGTTGGCGAGGTTTGTGCAGGCGGCTTGATAGTTATTTTTGCACGCTCTTTCATAGTATTTTAGAGCGGTTTTATGATCTTGTAAATTTTGATAGCTGATGGCAAGATCGTTGCACGCGGAGTAGTTGCCGCTTTCGCATTTTGGCTTTAGAACTTCGATGGCGCGTTTGTTAAAATCGTAGTCGGGGTTGTCGTTGGGTCCGCCACTTGAAGCTGCGCATCCTACAAACAAAAACCCGATCAAGGCAAGAAGTAAATTTCTCATTTTTTATCCTTTCCGTCGTTTTTAAAATTGTCCAAAGAGGTCATTTAGCGCTTCGCTGATGCTAGGATGGGTAAAAATCTGATTTTTAAAGAAATCAGCGCCCGCGCCTAAAGCCATCGCGATGGCGATCTCGTTGATAAGCTCGTTTGCATAAACGCAGTGAAATGCCGCGCCTAAAATTTTACCGCTTTTTGTGTCCACAATCGCTTTTAAAAAGCCCGTTTCGTTGCCGACTACCTTTGCGCCGGGTACTGCGGCTAGTGCGAGTTTTAGGACTTTAAAGTCCAAATTTTGTGCCGCGGCTCGTTTTTCGCTTAGTCCGATGCTAGCTAGCGGAGTCTCGGTAAAAAGCGCACTAGCGTGAGGCGAGCGGTTTAGGGTGCTTCGTTTGCCCGCACCAAAAAGCTTGTCAAAGACGATGCGAAAATCATCTAGGCTCGTGTATGTGAAAAGTTCGCCGCCGCGAACGTCGCCTACCGCATAGATATGCGGCTGGGCGGTTTGCAAAAACTCGTTTACGAGCACGTTTCCTTTGGCGTCCGTTTGTACGCCCGCTGCGCTCAAATTTAGCTCCGCAGTCGCCGCTACGCGCCCTGTCGCTAGTAAAAACGCGTCCGCGTCAAGGCTCTTTGCCTCGCCGTTTTGGGTGAAATTTAGCGTGCTATTTTTTAAATTTTTAACTTCGCAGCCTTCTAAAATCTCTATCCCTTGCGTCTCAAGCAGGTTTTTTACGCTCTCTTTTATATCCTCGTCCTCGTTTTTTAGTACGCCTGAGCGAGCTACGATAGTAACTTTTGAGCCAAACTCGGCAAACATCGAGGCAAACTCAAGCCCGATGTATCCGCCGCCCACGACTACTAGGTGTTTTGGAAGCGTTTTTAGATTTAAAATCCCCGTGCTGTCGTAAGCCAAATTTGAACTAACCTCAAAGCTTGGTTTTTCATTAACCGAGCCCGTATTTATAACGATAGTCGGCGCAGTCAGCATGCTTTTTGAGCCGTCTGCGGTAGCTACTTCGATGCTGTTTTTATCTATAAATTTAGCCGTACCGTTTATCACGTCGATGTTTACATTACTATCAAGCATCGCGAAATTTTTGGCTCTAAGCGCGGAAACGAGAGCGTCTTTTTTCTCGATACTTAGCGTGAAATACTCACCCGCGACGTTATTGTTGACGTATTTTGCCTCTTTGCTCAAATTTACTAGCTTTTTAGTCGGGATGCAACCGATGTTTATGCATGTTCCGCCGTACATCTGCGCCGATTTTTCGATCACGGCGACTTTTTTACCTAAATTTGCGGCTTTTACGGCGAGAGTTTTGCCGGCCTTGCCAAAGCCGATGACTATGATATCGTAGTTTTTCATATGTTTTTTCCTAATATGTAGTGCGTAGTTTCATTCACTTTTTTTATGCTTATTTTGTTTTTTTCAGCCCAGTTTTCGATCACGTTTAGCGCACCGGGCATTTTGTCCGCGTTTTTTATCTTAAACACGTCCTCGCTACCGCTCATCGCGACGAAGCCGCCAAGCGGTTTTAGGTGGTCGTTTAGCGTGATAATGCTGCTTAAATTTAACCCGTCGCAGTTGTTTAGTATACGTCTAACCTGCGCGGTGGTTGCGTCGTTTTCGTTGTAGCCTAGTTGGTTTAAAAGAGCTGAGATTTCCATATTTTTCCTTTCTAGTTTATGCTTTTTTGACTTACCAAAACGCCCTCGATGAGCTTTTTTATATCGCCGTCTAGTATCGCGTCGGTTTGGCTATATGCCTCGCCGCTGCGGTTATCCTTGACCTGCTGATACGGGAAAAGTACGTAGGAGCGGATCTGGTGACCCCAGCCGATCTCGCTTTTTTCGATGCTGCCTGCGGCTTCTTGCTGTTTCATTAGCTCTAGCTCATACAGGCGCGATTTTAGCATTTTCATCGCGGTGGCTTTGTTTTTGTGCTGGCTGCGGTCGTTTTGACACTGCACGACGATGCCGGTAGGCGCGTGAGTGATACGCACGGCGGACTCGGTTTTGTTTACGTGCTGGCCACCTGCTCCGCCCGCGCGGTAGGTGTCGATTTTTAGGTCTTTTTCGTCGATTTCTATCTCGATATCGTCGTCGATCTCCGGGCTTACCATCACACTAGTAAAGCTCGTATGTCGGCGACCCGCGCTATCAAACGGGCTGGTTCGCACTAGGCGGTGGATACCGTTTTCAGCCTTTAGATAGCCATAGGCATTTACGCCTTTAACGATAAAACTTACGTCTTTTAGTCCGGCTTCTTCGCCCTCTTGGAAGTCCAGGGTTTCGACCTTAAAGCCCTCTCTTTCGCAAAAGCGCAGATACATGCGGTATAGCATGCTAGCCCAGTCGTTACTCTCTGTACCGCCCGCACCGGGATGGATGGTGACGATGGCGTTTTTGCCGTCATCCTCGCCGCTAAGCAGCATAGAAATCTCTAAATTTACGATTTTGTCCTCTAGCTCGTCCGCCTCGGCAAAGAGCGAATTTATCGTCTCTTCGTCGTTTTCAGAGTTTGCCAGCTCATATAGATCCTTTGCGTCGTCTACGGCGCTTTTGGCGTTTAGGAAGTTATTTAAGATATTTGAAATTTTAGTTTTTTCCTTGCCGATTGCACCCGCTTTTGCGATGTCTTGCCAGAAATTTTGATCGTTTTCTAGCTCCTCGATCTCTTTTAGGCGAGCTTTTATGCTCTCGGGTTTTACGACGCCCGCGATATTTTCTACTTTCGTGTTTAGGGTTTTTAGAAGTTCCGTATATTCGTAATTATCCAAATTTTAAGACCTTTTTTGTGCTTTTTGGCGTGATTATAACATATTTGGATTAAGGTTGTTTATAAAATTTTATTTAGAGTAGGTATTATGAAATGTTTATCTATTATGGATATCAAGGCTTGCTTAATATTGCCTCTATTGATTAGGTTGAGCTCTGTTGAAAAGTTTGGTAGTGGGTCATTTAGTAATAAATTTAGTTTAGCCTCTTCGAGTTTTAGCTTTTTTTTATCTGTGTTTTTGTTCTCTAGCATCGATACCACTGTTCTTAGCTTTTCTTTTGTTATATCACTTTGCACGGAATACCTTGTATACGATAATCGAAGATAAAAAAGCTACAGCAGAGCAGGCAAAATACGCCCAAATTTCTCCGATAGTTTTTTCAAGGAGCGTGTGTAGCCCCAGTAAGAAAAATACCAAACCTATAATGCAGATTACGCTAGTTATCGTATTTAATAAAACAGAATTGGCGCTCCTTAAAAAAGAGCACCTGATGTCGTCGGCTTGAGCGTCTACGAGCTCTACTACCGAAACTATAAATTCAGATATACTGGCCATTATTTTTTTAGCAACCAAGCGGCTAAAAATCCAACGCCTGCAGCGATAGCAATGCTTTTTATCGGGTCTTGCTTTATTGCGTCGTTTACGTTTTCTATACCGTCTTTACCTTTTAGTCTTAGATCGTCTATATATTTTTTAATTTCGTCGCTATTTAGTTGATCTAGAATTTTGTCTTTAGCAGATTCTGCGCGTTGTGTACCTGTGTCTTTAATGGACTTGACAATGTCTTTTAAGTCTGTTTTTAAAGAGTCGATATCTTTTTTTAAAGACTCCAAATTTATCTCTTGAGTAGCCATTTTTGTTCCTTTTTTGTTATTTTGGAGCTAAAGCTCGTGAGAAGAATTTTATTATTTATTGATTAATACTCGCTAAACAGATTGCTGCTTAGAGTTAATTTATACCTTTAGTTTTTTTTGATATAATCTTTAGTCTTATATTTCTATATTTTAAAGAAGAGAAAATGCAAATTTTAAGAACAGCAGAACAGCTGCGAGATTTCGTCGCGGCAAATCCCGAAAATATCGGCTTCGTACCCACTATGGGCGCACTTCACGACGGGCACGCTAGCCTCATAGAAAAGTGCGTAGCAGAAAACAAAACCGCGATCGTTTCGACCTTCGTAAACCCGACGCAGTTTTTAGCGGGCGAGGACTTTGAAGATTATCCGAAAAACGAACAAAACGACGCTAAAATTTGCGAGGAGCTGGGCGTGCACGCGATGTTTGCGCCCGAGGCTAGGGAGCTATATTTTGATACTGAGCCGCTAATTAGCGCGCCTGAAAATTTAGCGAGCGTGCTCGAGGGCAAGACTCGCCCCGGACACTTTGACGGCGTACTTCGCGTGTTAAACAAGCTTTTTAATCTAACAAACGCAAAGCGCGTCTATATGGGCAAAAAGGACGCGCAGCAGCTACTCATCGTGAGCAATTTCGTAAAGACCTGTTTTTTAAATTTAGAGATCGTGCCTTGCGAGATCGTTCGCGCGCGCGACGGACTGGCGCTTAGCTCGCGAAACGCCTACCTAGACGAGGGGCAAAAGCTAGAGGCGCTTAAGCTTTCGCATTCGCTTAAAAAAGCTTCAAATTTGATCGCAGCCGGCGAGCTAAGCGCACAAACGATAAAAGGCGAGATGCTCCAAACTCTAGAGCCGCTAAACGTCGACTACGTCGCGATCGTCGATAGAAATTTAAACGAAATCTCGCTAATAGAACCGGACAACACCATCATCCTGGTCGCCGCGTATGTCGGCAAAACGCGTCTGATCGACAATCTGTGGGTATAAGATGGGTAAGCTTCACTTAGTATCCTTAGGCTGTAACAAAAATCTGGTGGATTCTGAAATCATGCTCGGACGCCTCTCAAACTACGAGATCACGCCCGACGTCGCCTCTGCCGACGTCATCATCGTAAATACCTGCGGCTTTATAAACTCGGCGAAAGAGGAGAGTATCCGCGCAATCCTGGATATGCACGAAACGCGTAAAAAAGGCTCCCTGCTCGTGGTCACGGGCTGCCTAATGCAGCGCTACCGCGAGGAGCTAATGAAGGAGCTGCCCGAGGTTGATCTTTTCACCGGCGTCGGAGACTACGACAAGATCGACGAGATCATCCTAAAAAAGCAAAATTTATTTAGCCCGGACACCTACCTGCAAGCAGGCGAAGAGCGCGTGATAACGGGCTCAAACTACCACGCCTACATCAAAATTTCAGAAGGCTGTAATCAAAAATGTAGCTTCTGCGCGATCCCGACCTTCAAAGGCAAGCTAAAATCCCGCGCGCTGGAAAACATCGTAGATGAGGTGCAAAAGCTCGTAAAAAAGGGCTACTACGACTTTAGCTTCCTCTCGCAAGACAGCAGCTCGTATATGCGCGATCACGCGGTTAGCGACGGGCTTATCTCGCTAATTGGCGCGGTCGAAAAGATCGATGGCGTCAAAACCGCGCGCATACTTTATCTTTATCCTAGCACGACCTCAAACGCGTTAATCGAGCGTATCATCGCCTCGCCGGTGTTTGTGAACTACTTTGATATGCCGATCCAGCACGCGAGCGAGAAAATGCTAAAAATCATGAGGCGCGGAAGCGGCGCGGCGCGGATCAAAGAGCTTTTAAATTTGATGAAAAGCGCGCCTGATGCGTTTTTACGAACGGGCGTTATCGTCGGGCACCCGGGCGAGAGCGAAGCTGAATTTGACGAGCTTTGCGCGTTTTTGCAGGAGTTTAAATTTGACCGCGTTTCGGCGTTTGCATACTCCAAAGAGGAGGACACGCTCTCATACGAAATGGAGCAGGTGCCGGCCAAAATCATCTCAAAGCGCCTAAGCAAGATCGAAAAGATTACTCGCGCCGCGATCGAGGCGAGTTTCGCGCAGGAGCTAGGGCAAAAATTTATCGTTTCGCTTGAGGGCGAAAGCAGCGAGGGCGAGATGTTTTATGCCGCGAAAAAGGCACTCTGGGACAAGGATATCGACGGCGAAATTTTGATCAACGAAAGTGACGTGGAGCAGCTAGAAACCGGCGGTCGCTACTGGTGCGAGATCACGCAGGTAGCGGGTAGCCAGGCGCTGGGCAAGATCACGGCAAAGGCCTAAAATGCTAAGCGTGCCCGTTTTACGCAAGCTAAAATCTAGGCGAAATCTGCTTGCTTTTTCGCACGGCGTCGATAGTACGGCACTTTTTTACCTTCTGGACGAGGCGGGCGTGAAATTTGACCTTGCGATCGTGGACTACAACGTCCGCGCGCAGAGCAAAGACGAGGTCGCCTCGGCGCGAAATCTGTCGGCTAAATTTAACAAACAAATCTATGTAAAAAGCGTGCGGCTGGGCGCGTCAAATTTCGAGCACGAGGCGCGCGCGGCCAGATATGAGTTTTTCGCCGAGATTTGCCGCGAGCAGGGCTATGAAAATTTGATCTTAGCGCATCAGTTTGATGATAAATTCGAGTGGTTTTTGATGCAGCTTGGGCGCGGCGCTGGGCTTAGCGAGCTACTTGGTATGCAAGAGCTAGAAATTCGCGATGACTACATGATCGCTCGACCGCTTCTAGGTGTGCGAAAGTGCGAGCTGGAGCGGTTTTTGCGTGAGCGAAACCTAAAATACTTCACCGACGAGACGAATTTAACAGACCGGTTTAAACGAGGCTTTATTCGCGCGAAATTTAGTGAGCCGTTTTTGAACGAATATTTTAGCGGCGTGAAAAAAAGCTTTGAGTTTTTGGCGACCGATGCGTTAAGCTTAACTCCCGAAATTTCTAATCTCGCGACTAAAATTTATCTCATAAAACGCGGCACAAATGAGCTTCGCGGCGTTGATCAGGCGTGCAAGAGGCTAGGGCTCGTATTAAGCTCGGCGCAGCGAAACGAATGTGCGCGTTGCTTAGAAAACGGTGCTGACTGCGTGCTTGGCGGCAAGGTAGCCGTGGGCGCGGGCAAAAATTTTATTCTCGTAACGCCCTATATCAAAGCCGCGATGGATAAGAAATTTAAAGAAGCGTGCCGTACTCTAAAAATCCCGCCGATAAACCGTGGATTTTTATTTGCCGAGGGCGCGGATCTATCCGAATTTAAAGAACTTTTGTAAGCTTTGGCATGCAACTGCCGCTAAAAATACACAAAATTTAAGATTGATAAAATTTAATCGCAGCGCCTTGCATAGCCTTTGCGCAAGGTTGTGCGGTCAGGCAAAATCGCAAATACAAACGCCGCCAAAGACTAACTGAATTTGTCAAATTTAAAAGCCGCGACGATCAATCCCCGTACTTTTTCTTTAGATCGTCCCACGTCACCAGCGTGCGTTTGCCCTCTAGGCTGCGGATGCGCGTGACGTCTTGCATCATCTCTAGCACCCCCTTAAATACGCCGTTTTCATCGCGCACGGCCACGTAGTAGATGTAGATAAATTTGCCGTGAAGCTCCAGCCAAAAGTCGATCTCATCGCGCTCGCCCTTGCGAAAAGCGTCGATGATCTCTAGCACGCTAGCTACGCTCTCGCGCGGGTGGCAGTTTTTCACGTCACGCCCGATGACGCCGGCACTTCGCGGAAATACGCGGTGCTTCGTGTCGGTGTAAAATTTCACGATCTCGTTTTCATCGACGAATGAGAGGTCGACTGGCATGTGCTTATAAATGAGGTTGATTTGCTCTAGCGTGAGCTTGCCCGTAGCGACGTCAAAAACGGCGTTTTTACCGCTGTTTGCGTTTGGATTTAGCCCGTATTTGCTCATCAAATTTGACAGCTCTTTTAGGAAATTCGGATTTAAAACCGCTTCGTTTAGGTTGCCGTTTTGTAAATTTGCCGCGCTTAAATTTGACTCGCTTTGCAAATTTGCGTCCTTTAAATTTGTCTCCGAGCCGTCATTGGAGTTCAAATTTAACGGATAAAATTCGCTCGGTTTTTCGATGAGAAAATACCCGATCTCGTCATCGCCTCGTCTCATCGCGCGAAACTCGTCCTCGCTGATTAGCTCCAGCGATGTCGGATAGAGCGCCGCCTCCTCGCGTCCGAGCAGATCGAGTAGATTTTCGTATATCTCGTGCTGAGCCGCGATAAACTCGTCAGCCTTGCCTTCCTCTAGTAGCTCGCGCGCTGCGGCGATACCGTCGCGGACCTTGTTATCAAAGCTCCACATAAAGCGCGACGGGCGGTCAAAGCCCTTGTTTTCGAGCATCGAGTAGAGCTGGTGTTGTTTTCTGGCAAAGTGCGTTCTGTTAAAGCTGCCCAGTTTGTCGTAAATTTCAAGCCACTCATTTTTGATAAATTTCTTTTTTAACAGCTCTTTTGCCTTTGCGATCAGCTCGCGCGCGGCGTCGTTTTCGCTGATGTAGGTAGCTACGGGGTGGTCTTTTGGCAGCTGCGGGCGCTCGGCGGTTAGGATACCGCGCAGGATTTCTGATAGCTCGGCGTCGTTTTCGTCGATAAACTCGCTCTTAAAGCCTAAATTTAGCAAATTTGCGCGCACGTTTTTAAAATCTGTCGGCGTGAGTTTCGTTAGCTCCGATTTTGCAGCTTTTCTAGAGGCGAAAAAATTTGCCGTTCCGTTAAGATAATCCCTTAAAATCGCAGTCGCCAAGGCGATGGCGGCGTTGTTAAATTTGATCATTTTTTATCCTTAACTTAAATTTTAAGGATTATACAAAAAGCGGAGAGTAAAAACTTTGATTTATCTTAAGCTGTAAATTTTGACGCCAAAGGTCGCGTCGATTTTTTCGGCATCCTTGCGCATTTTGATCGGAAAGTCGATTTTTACGATATTTTCGTAGCTTTGTAGCGCGTCCATAAACTCGTAAAATTTAGCAGGAGTTTTCATGGAGCCCATTACCGTTAGCTCATAGACCGAGATCTCACCGTTTTTTGCGGCCTCTTTTGGCTCGCTTAGATTTACGTTCATAAAGTACTTTGAGGCAAATTGAGTAAAATTCTCTACGTCAAATTTGTTTTCAAGAGCGTCTAACGCGGCTTTGTCGTTTTGCTTTATCTCGTTTAGTGCTTTTGATTTGGTGTCGTAGAGCCTTTGCGTTTGCGCACTTGCGGCGATTTGCATGCGACTTTCGTATTTGACCTGCTTGTATTCTTTGATACTCGGTACTAAAAAGCCAAATATCATCACAAGGCAAGCGACTATAAAAATGAGAATATAGATGAGTAATTTGGTAACGTCGATATTTTGTAGGCTTCTATCTTTACTCATTTTTACCCTCTAAGCTGTCGGTTTTATTTGTGCTGATGAAATTTAGCCAGCCGTTATCTAACTGATAAAAAGAGGTATTTGACGTGCTAAAAATCGACTTTAGCGGCGTGGCAAGTAACATATTGTAAATATCTCGGCTAGGCGTAGTGCCTTTTACGATAAGCGAGTTTTTATCCATCGTGATCTCGTGTAGCGTGATGCTTGAGGGGACAAGATCGAGTAGATTACGCAGGCTTTGTTTTAAGACGGCATTTGAGGCCGCTATCTCGTTTGCGCTATCTCTTCTTTGCTTTAAAAGCACGGTGAGCTCGTCGGCTTGCTTGATTTGCTCTTGCGTCTGCTCTTGTTTTTGTTTTGAAATTTGCGTTTCGTTTCGTAGCGAGTTGCTTTTAAACTCAACAAAGAAATTTGCCGCAGCAAAAAGCAACACTATCGTAGCGATAAAAAACAGCCAAATTTTACTAAAAAGGTTAAAAATCGGTTTTCTCTGAGGTTTTATAAAGCTATAACTAGTCATTTTCCAACTCTTTTTTCATTAGCTCGGTCATCGTTTTTAGCGTATCGACGGGATAAACGGCGGTTTTTACTAAGAGTTCGTTTTCTAGATAGTGTAAAAACGTAGCGCTCGTCCTCTCTGTAGCGTCGAAAATCACGACATTTTCGATAAAATCGCCGTCGTATAGAGGATTTGAATAAAATTCTTTAAGCGCCAGCGATATATACCGGTACATACTCATATCGCGCCCAAATATCGATACCGAGGCGGTTACATCGGTGGATTCTGGCATATTTATATCGTAGTCGAGGTCGGCAAACTCCTCTTGGCTATCGCCGGTCTTTAACATATCGTCTAAATTTTCTAGACCGTCCATGTTGTTAAAGCTTTCGTCTACATTCGTGATAAAATCATCTATCTCGTCGCTGTTTTCTTTATCAAATTCGACGTTCTCGTCGCCGTCGTCCTCATCTAGCTTACAAACCGTAGCGTATTTTGCGCCGTTACCCGATGTAATGCAGATGGCGAAAATTTCTTTGCAGGCATAAATAAAAAGCGTCTTTGCCGTAGATAATTTTTGTTTCTCGATCTCTTTTTGTATAAGTACTATGGGCGAATAAAGTACGTCTATGTCCGTATCACCAAATTTACTCTCGGCGGCTTTAACGTCTGAAAGTTTTGCATAGATCAGCCAATTTTTAGCGGGATTTATGCAAGCTATTTCCTTTGTTTTTATGCCTAGTTTTTCAAGATTTTCGGCGTTTTTAGCTTCAAACGCTCCTTGCTCGAGCGCATCAAAAAATAGCGAAATATAAACCCATTTATACTCTTTTTGTAGATTTTGTAAGTACTCTTTTATTCTTTCGGAAATTTTGCCGGACTCATCTAGGTCAAATTCATTTTTTATCGTTTTGATCGGAGTTGCACCCTTGTATGCCTCGCCGTAAAATATGCATTTTTTAGACTGGATAACGGCGCTAAGATATAAGACGCTAAAAAAACGACGTATCAGCAAAGATTTCTCCTAAAAATTACGATGCGCTATAATACCCAAAAAGCCATAAAATAGAGTTAAAACAGCTCTTTTTGTAGGGTTAAAAATTTATCTTTTATTCGTTTTGCTTCTTCTTGCAGGTCTGAGTCTGTCAAATTTGACGGTTTAAGCTCTGCATAGTCGCTCACGGCGATGTCGCACATCATGCGAATTTTATCTAAATTTACTTTGCTTACCTTGCCTGATTTGCTGATTTTTTGGATATTTTCTAAATATCCGTTTGAACGGGCGATGTAGAGAGCGTATTTTTGCGAGATCTCGCTTTGCACCATCACGGTGTGGGCTAGTTTGTTGTAAATGTCTTTATGGTAGGCTGATTTTGAGAGCTTATAGGCGGTTTCATAGTCGCCCGTCTCGTAGTAAAATTTGGCTCCAAGCGCGTTTTTGTAAGACGGACTAAGCGTAACAAATGAGACAAAAATAGCCGCCAAAAGCGCTCCGATAATTAAAATAACGGTCTTTGAGCTCATTTTTCCATCTCCTTTTTTATCTGCTCTCTTGCGGCTTCTAGCTTCATGCCTGTCACGCTAAAAGGCGGCGAGAGTGTATAAGAAATCTCGCTAAAAGGCTTTGGGATTATCATCTTATCCCAGCTTTTTAGTTGCCAAAATTTACTCGCTTCGTAGTTTAAAATTTGTATTTGCGCATTTTGCTTTTGCGCGATGACGACGGCTCCGTCGGCGACGCTGTGATACGGACCGCGCGGACCGTCCGGGGTGATGATGACGTCGGTGCCGCTTTTTAGCTCTCTAAAGCTTTGCGCGAGGGCTTTTACCGCGCCTTTTGAGCTACTGCCCCTGATCGCGCCGATACCGAAAAACGAAATCACGCGCGCGATGATCTCGCCGTCTTTGTGATCGCTTATTATGACTTTGGCGCGTCTTTGCGGATTTTGGCCGTTTTTCCACCAGTGTACGTAGGCAAAGCTCATCAGCGCAAGCCTGCCGTGCCAAAATAGCACGACGCAAGGTTCGTTCGTCAAATTTGTCTTAGAAAAGCTCTTTTTGCAGGTTAAAAATATAATCCAAATAAAAAAATAGATAATGCGCGGGGCTAAATTTATAAAAACGCTTCGTTTAAATTTAGCCCACAAGCTCACCGTAAAGCACCATTCTCTTTGGGTCGTTCACGCGCACTTTTAGCGTTTTGCCTAGCAGCTCTTCGCTACCTGCGACTTGAACGAGGAAGTTATTAAAGCTCCTGCCGGCGACGCTGCCGTTTGCGCGAAGCTCCTCAAAATATACGTCGAAAATTTTACCTTTTTGCGCTGCGACGATTTCGTCTAAAATTTCGTTATGGCGGCTTTGTAGGCGGGTTAGACGAGCGCTTGCGACGGCTTCGTCGATTTGATTTGTAAACTCCGCCGCTTTAGTCATCGGGCGAGGCGAATACTTAAAGCTAAAAATTTGCTCGAAGCGTACTTTTTCCAGCACATCCATCGTATCCTCAAACTCCTCGTCCGTTTCGCCTGGAAACGCCACGATAATGTCGGTTGAGATGCTAGCCTCAGGGCACATCGCGCGCAATCTGGCGGCCCTGTCTAAAAACCATTCCTTGGTGTAGCCGCGCTTCATCTCGCGCAGGACTTTGGTGTTTCCGCTTTGAAGCGGCATGTGCATGGATTTGCAAATTTTGGGATTTTGACTAAAGATTTCTAAAAATTTATCGTCCATATGGAGCGGATGAGGGCTGGTAAATCGTATGCGCTCGACGCCATCTATCTCGCTGATTTTTACGAGCAGGTCGCTAAAATCTATCTTCTCGTGCGCGCCTGAAAATCTTTTGCCGTAGTTGTTTACGTTTTGCCCGAGCAAGAAAATTTCCTTCGCTCCGCCCTCGGCCGCTTTTTTTACTTCGCGCAGGATCAAATTTGCCGGGATCGAGATCTCGTCGCCTCTGGTGTGCGGGACGATGCAGTAGGTGCATTTTTTATCGCAGCCGATCGAGATATTTATATGGCTTTTATACGGCGAGCCGCGAAATTCGCCGAATGCATACTCGCTCTCGTCGTGATTTATGTCGGTGCTGATAAATTTAGGCGTCTTAACGGCGGCTGAAATTTTACTGACGTTTCGCGCGCCCAGGACGAAATCCACGTAAGGCGCCCGCTTAAAAATTTCGCTTCCCAGATGGCTTGCCGTGCAGCCGCAAACTCCGATTTTAGCGCCCGCTTTTTTTACTTTTTCAAAGCCGCCGACCTCGCTAAAAAGCTTATGTACGGGCTTTTCGCGCACCGAGCAGGTGTTGATGAGGATGAGGTCGGCCTCGGAGATATCATCCGTTAGATCGTAGTTTTCCTTTTCTTTTAGTTCGGCGACGATATGCTCGCTGTCGCGGACGTTCATAGCGCATCCTAGCGTTTGGATAAATACCTTTTTGCTCAAAACTCGCCTTATAAAATATGCACTTCGTACATGTAGTCGTTTTCGTCTAGGCCGTAGCGAACGGTGCGGTGATAGACGCTAAGGCCTTTTTCTTCGAAAAATTCGACCAAAGCGATGAGTTGTTTGTGGCTGTTTTCTCTGTCGAAATAGAAAATTTGTTGCGGATCTTTAGCAAATGCCGCTTCGATTTTTTCAAGAGAGATCGTTTTTGGTTTGGCGTCAAGTTGCGTTCTAGCGAGTTTTAGCTCCATTTTTAATCCTTTGAAATCTTTAATTTAATCTGTGAATATAGCAAAAACATCTTAAAAAACGTATTAAACTTCTTAAAAGTATAAAGCTTGTATAATGCTCCTCTAACTCAAAAATTCCCCCAAATTTTAAATAATGGAGCAAAAATAATATGGAAAAAATAGCGGATATCATAGAATCTATCGCAAACGAAAAAGGGCTTGAAATCGAAGACGTAAAAGAGCGCGTCATAAGAGCCATTATCAACACCGCAAAGAAAATTTACGGAGAAAACTACGAATACGACGCGGTTATAGATAATGCGACCAAGACCCTTCATCTGTATCAAAAAATCACCGTCGTAGAGGATGGCGACGAGCGCTTGGCAGAGGATAACGAGCATTATCTCGGCGTAAGCGAAGCCAAAAAAGTGGACTCCGGCGTAGAGATCGGCGACGAGCTAACCTACGAGCTATCTACCGACAACCTCGGCCGCACCGCTGCACAAACGCTTCACAAGGAGCTTGAGTATCACATTCAGCGCCTTATGGAGGAAAAAATCTTTCAAAAATATCAAGATATGGTCGGACACATGGTTTTTGGCTCCGTCACGCGCGTGGATAGCGAGGAAAATACCTTCATCGAGATAGACGAGCTGCGAGCCGTGATGCCGCGCAAAAACCGCATAAAAGGCGAGAAATTTAAACCAGGCGACGTCGTAAAAGCGGTCATAAAAAGCGTATATATCGACAAATCTATGGGTATCAAGGTCGAGCTAAGCCGCACGTCGCCAAAATTCCTCGAAGCTCTGCTAAAAGCCGAAGTGCCCGAGATCAAAGACGGCCTCGTGCTGATCGCCGCAAGCGCTAGAATCCCGGGTGAACGCGCTAAAGTTGCACTCGTGGCAACTTCGCCAAACGTCGATCCCGTGGGCGCGACCGTGGGCACCAAAGGCGTGCGCATAAACGCCGTCACAAAGGAGTTAAACGGCGAAAATATCGACGCGATCGAGTATTCCGCAGAGCCTGCGATCCTTATCACCCGTGCGATGGCACCAGCGATCATCAGCTCAGTTAAAATCGGCGAGGACGGTAAAGCCGTCGTGAGCCTAGTAACCGAGCAAAAGAGCAAGGCTATCGGCAAAAGCGGCATAAATATCAGGCTAGCTAGCATGCTAACGGGCCACGAGATCGAACTAAACGAGCTTGGCGCTAGAGGCGAAAGCAAAGACGAAAACGCGAAGGATCTAAAAGCGCTGTTTGGCGATCTGTAGCCAAATTCGAGCCCTTTGGTCGCATGCGTTTGGGGCGGTAAATTTAGGGCGTAGCAACAGGTCAAATTTGAGTAAATAAATCTAGCTCAAATTTGACCTGTTGCGCGCTAAAATTTGTCGCTTTTTATTTTTTACTTTAATGTGTTAAATTTGTCTGTATTCATAACCTTATAAAACGAAAGAAACCAGCGAGTAGTGAAATTTCAAGGCGGCGAGTAACCGCCAAATTTTAGGTTATTTATTTTTAGTAGAGCGGTACATCGGGTGCTGATAGTCGTTCCTCTCGCAGCCCGTAGCTAAAAGTGCAAACATCAAAACAAGCGCACTTAATATAACTTTTCTCATTTTCTCCCTTTTTTGCATTTCGTTTCCGCGCGATTATAGCAAATTTCGCCAAATTACCAAAATCTATGCGAGCAAATTTGGCGGAATTTGGGCGGAGCTATTTTGCGTCAAATTTGTCGCCGTTCAGTGAGAGTCAAAAAGTGCGTGTGTCAAATTTTCTAGCTCGCTTTCCGTCCTTGCTCGACTAGCGCCAGTGCACGATAAATTCGCATTCGCAGGCAAATTTGCTAGCCAAAGTTTATCCCGCCCAGCGACTCGTTTCGCGACGCCTCGAGTCATAATATATTAAATTTTTATCCAAAAAAAAGTAGAATATCTTAATTTTAAATTTAAGGAAAAATCCGTGTTGCAAGCATTAGCGCTTAGATATAGACCGCGAAATTTTAGCGAGCTCGTAGGCCAGGAGGCCGTCAGCACCAGCCTCACGCACGCTTTGGACGAGAGCCGCCTCACCCACGCCTACCTTTTTTCGGGGCTTCGCGGTAGCGGCAAGACCTCGAGCGCGAGGATATTTTCAAAGGCACTGGTTTGCGATCACGGCCCTACTAGCCAGCCATGCGAGCAGTGCGCCAACTGTATCGCCGCAAACGAAGGTCGCCACATCGACATCATCGAGATGGACGCGGCCAGTCACCGCGGTATCGACGATATAAAGGGGCTTATCGAGCAGACCAAGTACGCTCCTGCGATCGCGCGCTTTAAGATTTTTATCATCGACGAGGTGCATATGCTCTCCACGCCCGCGTTTAACGCGCTGCTAAAGACGCTTGAGGAGCCGCCGCCCTACGTCAAATTTATCCTAGCCACGACCGATCCGCTCAAGCTCCCAGCCACGGTGCTATCGCGCACGCAGCATTTTAGATTTCGCCAGATCTCGCGCCCGGACGTCGTCTCGCATCTTGATTTTATCCTAAACCGCGAAAACGTCCCGCACGAAAAAGAGGCCCTCGAGATCCTCGCTCGTAGCGGCGCGGGCTCGTTGCGCGACACTCTCACGCTGCTAGATCAGGCCATCATCTATGCTAGGGGCGAGCTAACGCAAAGCGCCGTCGCGCAGATGCTAGGACTCCTTGATCCACAGCGCATAGAGGAGATTTTATCGCTCGTTATGAGCGGCGACAAATCAGCCGTGAGCGCGGCGGTAGCGCAGCTGGAGAGCTACGACGCCGAGATGGTGATAGATGAGATAACGGCAAATCTAAAAGCAAATTTCCTCGCGCAAAGCCCGAAATACTCGCTGCTTTTATACGAGAGATTTTTTAGGATCCTCTCGCAGGCGCGCTCGATGCTAAGCGTCACCAGCGACGGTGGATTCGTGCTTGGCGTGATGCTTTTTATGATGATCGAGGCGATAAATCTAAAATCGATCGATGAGATGATAGCCGTGGACGCGAGGGAAAAATTTGCGGATTCGCAAGGTCGCGCGGCTGATTTTGGCGGCTCCCGCGCGGCGCCAAATTTTGCTAGCGGACGAGGCGAAGCGGCTAAATTTGCGGCTCCTGCACAGACGGGGCAAATTTCAGCCTCTACTGACGGGTTAAATTTGACGGGTGCAAACGGGGCTAAACTCGCCTCGCAAAACGGCGCGGCTCAGGGGCAAAATTTGAGCGCTCAGACTCTAGCCGGCTCGGCAAATTTAAATGCCAAGACGCCGCAGGAGATGGACGGCCAAACCGGCGACTCGAAAACTCAAAATCCGGCCTACGAAGCGTTTTTAGCCAAAATTTACGACCGCAGCTTTGATCTTGGCGAGTGTTTTAAAAACTGCATCGAGTTTTTGGAGTTTTCAGACGGCTGCATGAGCCTAGCCTCAAGCGCGGCTGGCGACGATCAGAAGCGGCTTCGCGATGGATCGAAAGTGATTTTGCAGATTTTGCGCAGCCTTTTTGGCGAGAGCGCAAAGATAAAGATAACTCCCAGGCAAAGCCCCGAAGTAGGGGCGCAAGAGCAAAAGGGCGCGGCAAATTTGGATGACGAGCGCGGCGGTGCAGCAAAATCTGAGGCCGATGAGGCGACGTCAAACCAGGCTGGCTCCAAATTTGACTCGGACGACGCGCAAGAAAATTTAAGCCAAAACGACCAAGTGCAAGAGCCCGAGCCCTCAAATTTGACAGGGAATTTATTTTCGGACGGTAGCGAGAAGGGGACGGCTACGCCCTCGGAGCAAAATTTAGATGCCAAATTTGAAAGCGGCGAGCAGGGTGATCAAGTGGAAAATTTGACGCAGCAAACGCAAACGGATATAAATGACGCAGCTCCGAGTGCGCAAACCAATAGCGGCTCGCCTATGGGCGAAACCGAGCCCTTAAATTTAAACGAAAACGAGTCAAATTTGACGCAAAACTCGCAGACGGATTTAAATCATCCGGCCGAGCCTAAATTTGCGCCCGATTTTGAGAGCATGCGCGACGACACGCACGATTTTCACGAGGCATATTCGCTAAAATTTAAGAGCGATGACGGCACCCTAGCAGGGGCGGATATAGCGTTTTTAGATGATGAGCTAAGACGACTAGAGAGTCAAAACTCCGCAAAAATGGAGCAAAAACCAAGCAGCGCCGCTAAATTTAACCAAAACCACGCGCCGCAAACGGCTGCCTTTGGCGAGCCGCCGTTTGATCCTGATGACGTGAGCGAGATGTTTAGCGAAGCGGCCGAGTATGACGACGGCCTTTTTGAGCAAGATACAAGCGAGCCTGTAAGCGCGGCTGTAAGGCAAAATTTAGATACGGCAAATTTAAGCGGCGACGAGTTTCAAAACGAAGAAAATTTTGAAGGCTCGTCCTCAAGCGAAGCAAATTTGAATGCTCAAAATCCTGCGCCAAATTTGGCCGCAAAAACCCAAACCGACCCCAAAGCCGCAAAAAATCAAGCGGTTTTAAAAGAAGCCAAACGACTATTTGGAGAGCCTGAAATTTTAGAAATTTGAGGCGTTTAATTTATCTCGTTAAATTTGCATACCGTTTTGCTATTTTTGGCAGGGTGCGACCGTCAAAGCGTGGAACAATGGCCTAAATGCCGATCAGAAAAAACGCCTTGAGCGCGAGCTAAAAATAGGCGTGAGTTTGGGCGAAACTACGCCGATGTTAGCTCAAAGAATATCGCAGGCTTTACAAAAAAATAAACGCGATGCCACGGCGATAGCATTAACCGGAGCGGGTGCGATAGTAAGCGAGATCCGTCAAGCATTTTTTGAGGCAAACGCGGACGTCATAAAATGCTACAAATACCAAGCCACGCTAGATACTCGCACGTCTGAGCTATGTAGAGCTTACGACGGCCTAACGTGGGATAAAGACTACAAACCTATCGGACACGAATTCCCGTTTCGCAAACCGCGCGTAAATACTCATTTTAATTGCCGCAGCACCATAATACCCGTAACTAAAAGCTGGGATGAGCTAGGCGTCGAGGGGATGGACGAAGCGTCCAAAGGAACAAGGTCGTCTATGAACGGCTACGTGCCGCAGGATATGACGTTTAACGACTGGCTAAAAACCCAAAGCCCCGAAACGATAGAAAAGACGCTGGGCAAAGGCAGAGCCGAGCTATTTATGCAAGGCAAGATCACTATGCGGGATTTGATAACACAGCAGGGACGGAGCGTAAATTTAAGTGATTTAAGCAGTTTAGGCGCTAGGACTAGAGCGAGCAATAAATTAAAATCTATGTTTGCGGATGTGGATTTCACAAAAGCCGGATACAGACCACCGTTAAAAGAGCCGCTAACCCTAGCCACGCTAAGCACGCACACAGCAAACAAACTAAAGGCGCAAGGCATAGAAACAAACGGGAAACTAAAGGTAGCAACACAAAGAGAGCTACTGCACGGAATGAGGCTAAAAAAGATAAAAGACGGCAATGCGTTAAGCGCGGAGCAGTTTTTTGATATGCCGTTAAATTTGACCGAGGATAATTTATATTACGGCAAGGACGAAATGGGCAATGATACGATAAATTTCTTTTGGGAAAGCGATAACGAGTTGTGTTATGCGTATTTTACTAAAAAGGGCATATTGCAAACTTATGGGAAAACGAAAGCGCAGACGGTAAAAAGATACAAAGCGATAAAAGGGAGTCGAACCCAATCATAACGAGGCTTACGCCTCCTCCTCTGACCCACTGAGGCATTATCGCTCTGATACTCTTATTATACCATATTTTTACCAAACCAACCCCGTTTAAAATTTAAGCTACTATTCTATCAAAGGCAGTGCCTTAAATTTAACTCTTGTGGAGGACGAAATGACGATTGAGTAGCTAGAAAAGCAAGTCAGTGATTTGCAAGCCGAAAAAGAAGCGATGAATGCTAAAAACAAAGAGCTTTTAGGCTAGGTAAAAAACTAAAAGCGAAAAAACGCTGATGATTGCTTATGCCCGCAAAGAGGCGGACAGCAAAAGATAAAAGCAAATTTGAAAAGCCGCATTAAATTTTGGCGCTCAAATAGCCGTCGCTGGAATAAATTTAAGCGGCGACGGTTTGTAAATTTATAAAATTTAGAGTATTTTAAAGTAGGTCGGCGAGCCGAAACGACTCGCGCGAAAGATTAAGCGGCGGTAAATTTAGGCCGAAAAATGCGTAAATTTATGACTCGTTTAGTATCGAAAGAAGCTCTTTGTTATCCTTGGTTTTTAGCATCTTAGCGTATAAAAACTTAAGCGCCTCTACGTCGTCCATTGTTGCGATCGCCGAGCGGATAGCCCAGATCTTTTGCAGTTCGTCGGGTTTTTGTAGTAGCTCCTCTTTTCTGGTGCCTGATTTTAGTACGTTGATGGCCGGGTAAATACGGCGGTCGGAGATATTGCGATCAAGGACGATCTCGCTGTTGCCCGTGCCTTTAAACTCCTCAAAAATTACCTCGTCCATACGCGAGCCCGTGTCGATGAGCGCAGTGGCGATGATGGTGAGGCTGCCGCCGTGTTCGATGTTTCGCGCTGCGCCGAAAAAGCGTTTCGGCTTGTGCAAGGCGTTTGCGTCCACGCCGCCGGTTAGTACCTTGCCGCTTGGCGGAGTTACGGTGTTATACGCGCGCGCTAGGCGGGTAATGCTATCTAGCAGGATGATGACGTCCTTGCCCATTTCTACGAGGCGCTTGGCTTTTTCGATGACGAGTTCGGCGACGCGCACGTGGTTCATCGCAGGCAGGTCAAAAGTCGAGCTAAACACTTCGCCCTTTACGCAGCGCTGCATATCGGTGACCTCCTCGGGGCGCTCGTCCACGAGTAGCACCATGAGATGAGACTCGGGGTGGTTGCGTGCGATGCCGTGGGCTAGCTCTTTCATGAGCTCTGTTTTACCGCTTCTTGGAGGGGCGACGATGAGGCCGCGCTGACCCTTGCCAAGAGGGGTAAAGAGATCGAGCACGCGGCCTGTTAGCTTCATCGGATCATACTCGAGGCGAAGTTTTTCTGTCGGGAAAAGCGGAGTTAGGTTGTCAAATAGCGGGCGCTCCTTAGCCTCGATTAGCGGCATATAGTTTAGCGCTTCGATTTTTAGCAGGGCGTAGTATTTTTCCTGATCTTTTGGCTCGCGTACTTGGCCCGTCACAATATCGCCCACGCGCAGCGCAAATTTGCGAATTTGAGAGTTTGAGACGTAGGCGTCGTTTGAGCTGTCGCTGAGGTTTGCGTCTACCGAGCGCAAAAAGCCGTAGCCCTCGCTCGTGATCTCTAAAATACCCGTAAAAAGTATAAATCCGCCTTGTTTTGTTTGGGTTTTTAGGATCTCAAATATCAAATCTTGTCTGCGAAATTCGCGCGGATTCTCGACGCCTACGCTGTTTGCGATAGCTATGAGCTCCTCTAGGCTAAGAGTTCTTAGCTCTTCGATCTTGTGTCCGTCGACGGGGATGTGGGTGCGCGAGTTTTGGTGTTTTTTCGTGGTTTTTTGACTTTCCTGCGCGGAATTTGCAGGCTGGGTCGCGTTATTTTCCATTGTGTCCTCTTTAAAATTACGGAATAATTTTGTAGATAAATTTAAGTTTCAAAAGAAGTTTTTGAAAGTCGCATTTTATAAAATTTTGGCTTTGATGTCAAGAAGTGATATAATCTCACCAAAAACGAAAAGGAATCTCAAAATGATGGATTTTAAAGACGGCAAGCGCGAAAAAACGATCATAAAAACCGCGCTTATCGGCATAGTTACAAATTTTTTCTTAGCCGCGGCGAAAATTTTTATCGCCATGGTCTCAAACTCGGTTGCTCTGATATCAGACGCCGTAAATAACCTTAGCGACGCTGGCTCAAGTATCATCACGATATTTGGCTCAAAGCTAGCTAGCAAGATGCCCGACGAAGACCACCCCTACGGCTACGGCAGGACCGAGTATATCGGTGGTCTTATAGTCTCGGTCATCGTGCTGATGCTGGGATTTCAGTTTTTAAAAACTTCGGTCGAAAATATTTTTGCGCCCGAGCCTACAAGCTTTACGATACCGTTTTTGGCGTTTTTGTTTTGCGCGATATTCGTCAAATTTGCGCTTGGCTTTTACTACAAAAAGATCGGCAAACAGACCAAATCTATCTCGCTAAAAGCCGTAGGACAGGAGGCTCTGGGCGATGCGATCATCTCGTGCGTGATCCTCGTCTCTGCTGCGCTGTCATACTTCGCCGACATTCAGATAGACGGCTACGCGGGCGCCTTGGCATCGCTTTTTATTATCATAAACGGCGTACTTTTGATAAAAGAAACCTTTGATAAAATCATCGGCCAGCGCGTCGAAAAGGAGATCAGCGACGAAATTTACGCCGCCGTAAATCGCTGCGAGATCGTGCGCGGCGCATACGACCTGATACTTCACAACTACGGCGCGCAGCGATACGTCGGCTCGGTAAACGTCGAGATAGACGAGCATTTGCCCCTTAGCGAGGTTTCGCAGAGGCTAAACGAGCTTCAGATTAAGATTTATAAAATTTACAGGATTTACCTGGTTTTTGGCGTTTATAGCGTAAATTTGGGTCAGGACGAGAGTCGCGCCTGCGTGGCAAATCTGCTCTCGGAGTTTAGCAGCGTGCGCGGGTTTCACGCGTTTTTCATCGATAGCAAGAAAAAGAGCGTGAGGTTTGACGTAGTGGTCGATTTTGCCGAGAAAAATCTAAGCCGTCTGCGCGCCGAGATAGAGCGCGAAGTAGCGTTAAGCTTTCCGGGGTATAAAATTTTCATCGTGATAGATAGGGAGTTTGCATGAGAGCGGTCGGTTTTATTTCGTTAAATTTGAGCTTAAAATTTAACTGGCATTTGAAAGGTGCGGGTTTTGGCTAAATCTGATCAAATTTATGGTTACGTCTATGCGTGAGCAAAATCTGTCAAATTTGCCGTCAAATTCGGACGCAATCAAAATCCACGCCAAAGCTTGCAAAATCAAGCGAAGCTTTAGAAATTTTTCGTATAATCTAAAATCTTAAAAACGAAAGAAAAAAGTAACCGATGGGCAAATTTAAGTGCGCGCATTGCAGGGGCGAATTTGAGCGCGAGGCGCTGATAGAGCGCGGCGAGGAGCTGTTTTGCTGCGAGGGGTGCGCGGGAGTTTACGAGATACTTAACGCAAGCGGGCTGGGCGAGTTTTACGAAAGGCTTGGCAAAACTACGCTAAATCCCGTCCTAAGCGCGAAAAACGCGGCGCAAAAGTCGCAAGAGGACCTCTCGGCTATTTATCAAAACTACGTTAAAAACGAGAACGGATTTAACAAAATCTCGCTCATCATCGAGGGTATCCACTGCTCGGCTTGTATCTGGCTAAACGAGAAGGTTTTATTTGCACAGAAGGGAATTTTAGAGGTAAATATAAACTCGGTTAATAACAAAGCCCTCATCGTCTGGGACGAAAAAGAGATAAATTTGGCCCAAATTTTTGCCCTCATCCGCTCCATCGGCTTTGAGCCCTACCCATACGACGCGCAGGCCCAGGAGCACAGGCTCGCTCTGCAAAAGCGCGAGTTTTACGCGAGGCTGCTGGTGGGCATTTTTTGCACGATGAACATCATGTGGCTGGCCGTCGCGCAGTACGGCGGCTACTTCACGGGCATGCGCGCCGACGTGCGCTCTATCATAAATTTCGCCGAATTTATCCTCGCTACGCCGGTGCTTTTTTATACGGGAAGCGGGTTTTTTAGGGGCGCTTGGGCGGCACTAAAAAACAAAACGCAAAATATGGATAGCCTTATCGTTACTGGCACGCTTGCGGCTTATATTTTCTCGGTCTATGCGATGTTTTCTAGGCGCGGCGAGACGTATTTCGACTCGGTTGCGATGATAATCACTTTCGTATTTATCGGCAAATATCTGGAAATCATGAGCAAGAAAAAGGCTGCCGACACGCTCGATAATCTAAACTCGTTAAATTTAAACTCAGTTAGCGTCAAAAATGGCGATGAGATAACGCTAAAAAGCGTGCAGGAGGTGCGTGTGGGCGAACTCGTAGTCGTGCGCGTGGGCGAACGCGTGCTGCTAGACGGCATCGTCGTCAGCGGCTCGGCGAGCTTTGATCTCTCTAGCCTTAGCGGCGAGAGCGCGCCCGCGTATCTTAGCGCAAAAGAGGGCGAAAACGAGATAAAAAGCGGCTCTGTGTGCATGGACGGCACGCTGGTTTATGAGGTCGGCGCCGTGTTTAGCGAGTCGGTGCTGGCGCGTATCATAAATCTGCTCGAAACCGCCGCAGCCAAAAAGCCGCGTATTCAGGCGCTCGCAGACGCTATCGCGGCTAGGTTTTCGGCCGCTATCATGGCGCTGGCTCTAGCTACGTTTGCGTTTTGGTTCTGGCGCACTGGCGAGCTCTCCGCCGCGCTCATCGTCGCGATCTCGGTCGTAGTGATCTCGTGTCCCTGCGCGCTAGGGCTTGCGACGCCTGTTAGTACGCTCATTGCGCTTGGGGTGGGCTTTGGGCGCGGGATACTTTTTAAAGAAGCGCGTATCATCGAAAGTTTAGCCAAGTGCGATACGGCCGTGTTTGACAAGACCGGCACGCTTACCTCGGGGCGACTTAAGGTGAGTAAATTTACGCACTCGGGCAAATTTGACGCAAGCGCGCTTTTTTCGCTAGTTAGCGGCTCTACTCATCCCGTTAGCCGCGCCGTTGGCGAGTACCTGCGCGCAAATTTTAAGGATTTAAAACTTTTAGAGTTAAGCGGCTTTGAAAACATCGCAGCACGCGGCACGCAGGCTAAATTTGATGGCAAAAAGCTAGCGGGTGGTAGCGAAAAATTTATGCGCGAGCTAGGGCTTTATAACGGCGAAGCCGTGCGCGGCACTAGCTATTTTTTTGCCGTGGACGGCGAGGTTTTAGCTGTATTTGAGCTAGAAGAGAGCCTAAAAGAGGGCGCCAAAGAGTGTATAGACGCGCTAAAAAACGCCAAAATGCGCGTAGCGATGCTAACGGGCGATAACGAATACGCCGCAAAGCGCGTAGCAGAGGGGCTTGGCGTGGGCGAAACGGTCGCGAACGCGATGCCAACGGACAAGGCCGCCTACGTGGAGCGGCTGGCGAATCAGGGCCGAAACGTGCTGATGATAGGCGACGGGATCAACGACGCCGCCGCGCTCGCGCTATCAAGCGTGGCCGTGTGCATGGGTAGCGGAGCGGCCGTGAGTATCGAAAAAAGCGACGTAGTACTGATGAGAGACGACCCTGCCTCGCTCGCGGCTGCCGTAGCGCTCGCACGTAAAACATACCGCATCGTGCGGCAAAATTTGGCCTTTTCGCTCGTCTATAACGCCGTGACGATACCGCTGGCGATGGCCGGCTACGTCGCGCCCGCCGTGGCTGCGCTATCGATGTCGCTAAGTTCGGTTGCAGTCGTGTTAAACGCGATGCGGGCTAGGAGCGAGCGATGAGCGGGGCGGTCGTGGCGATGATGATCGGGGTTTCTACGCTGCTTGGCGCGTGCGGGCTGGCGGCGCTACTGTGGGGGCTAAAGACCAGGCAGTTTGACGACGAGCGCAAATTTTTGGACGGAACTAAATTTGACGACGAGGACGCGCTAAACGATGCCTATGAGCTAGAGCTGCGCCGTAAAGAAAAGGGGTATAAGTCGCCGGATTGAGGTTTAAATTAAATTTATGGCAAATTTTTCGAGACTTTGCCGCTAAAATTTGGTTATTTTGGGTTATAAAATTTGCCGCAAAATTTGATTTTTAGCGTGGGCGGGATTTGGGGTAAATTTGCGTTTTTAAATTTGACGGGGCGTATTTTTACGGCAAATTTAAGCGGTAATTTTCAATCCTGGGTAAGACTCGGCGTGAAATTTGACGAGCTACGCGGGCGCGTCGCTGCGCAGCGCGGGTAAATTCGGGCAAAATCGGGCGTTTTTGTATTCGCCGCGGTTATTAAAATTTCGTAGGCGGCGGGTTAAATTTCCCGTCGCGCTTAAAATTTCGGATTTTACGCAGCGGTCGTTAAATTTAAGTCAATGCGGCTTTACGTATCGGTTTTAGATATAGTCGTAATGCCGTAAATCTCGGCACCACCAACTTTTTTGCGGGTCGCTTCGGCGGACTTTTGATTTTAATATGCTTTTTAGCGAAATTTCGCCGTATATATTTTGAGGTATTGCCTACGATGCGCTCTTATTCGTGCTTGCGATTATCGACGGCTAGTGCGCGGACGGGGCGAATTCGCGCCTAAAGCCTTTGCCCGCAAATGAGCGGGGCGGCGAAAATTTTATCCTTTTGTAAGAATCCCTTCGTAAATTTACTCGCTCTAACGATATTTTTGCGGCCGCTTGACGCACCGGCCGGGTATGCCGCCTGTTTGGAGTTTAGGCGGCTTGGAGCCGTTTAAATTTAATCGCTGTAATCACCGAACGGGCATGGCTTGGTTCTAAAATTTTGTCTTCTTACTTGCAAAAGCTTCGCTCTCACAAGCCTCTTAATCTATTTTTAGTTTTTTAACGATATTATTCCGCAAAATTTAACAAAGGAAACAACATAAAAACGCTAATTATCTTATCGCACCCAAATCTCGCCATATCGCGCGTAAACAAAGCCTTATCGCAGGTAGCAAAGGCTACCGCGGACGCTAAGGTGCGCCATTTGGAGGGGCTTTACGGCCTAGATATTACGCGCATTGACGCCCGCGCAGAGCAAGACGCGCTAGCGGGTGCCGAGCGCATCGTGTTTTTGTACCCGATGTACTGGCTAAACGTGCCGCCTATGCTAAAAGCCTATATCGACATCGTCTTTTCGCACGAGTTGGTGGGATCTGGCACGCTTAAGGGCAAGGTCTTGCAGCTTGCGCTAAGCGTTAGTACTCCTCTTGGCGAATACTCTAAACAAGGTGCTATCGGCTTTAGCTTGGATGAGATTTTAACGCCGCTTAAGATCACGGCAAACTACTGCGGGATGGACTTTGCCGTGCCGTTTATCAGCAGCGGATTTGAGCCTGGAGAGTTTGGCGACGATGCCGTAGATGCCGCAGCCGCGCGCTTTGGCAAACTTTTACGAGGAGAGCTAAGTCCTAACGAGTATCAAATTTAGTTTTGCCCCTTGCGGCTATGAGCCAAAGTTACGATAGCGGCGGTACGGGCGGCTTTATAACCGATGAAAGCGCGGCGTTTTGGAGTTAAATTTATATCCGCTCGTAAAGCAAAAACTAAGCATATCCAAGCCGCACCTTAAATTTAGAATCACAAATCGTAGTATTAATTTTACATCGTCTCCGAGGCAAATTTGACTTATCGGAGACGCTAAATTTTGCTTCGTCGCCGCTAATATGCAAATTTAAAAGCCAAATCCGTTAATACCTTGCGCAAGGTTTAGGCCGCTTTGCGGTTCTTGCTTAGCCTGCGATGTTAAACGCAAACTTATTTTAAGCCCTCTATATACTCGCTAACAGCCGCCATATCCTCGTCGCTTAGGTTTTTGGCGTGCAGCTGCATGACTTTGCCCATACCGAAGGCGTTGTTTGAGCCGTCTTTGTATCCTTGTAGCGCTTTTATGCGGTCTTCTTTGCTGATGCTAGTTAGCGCAGGTACTTTGTTTGCGTATTTTGCGTCTGCTTTTTCGCCGTGACAGGCCGAGCATTTTTTGTAAATGGCTTCGCCGCTAGCCGCAAATAGAGATAAATTTAGCGCCAAAACGGCGGTAGCGATGTGATATATTTTCATTTTTCGTCCTTGTTGATAGAAATTTAGACGAGATTATAGTCTTAAAAAGTTAAAATTAAAATTATAAAAAAGTTGCAAAAATGAAGCGTCAAAGAGAGAAAAATCGGCGGAAAACTCCGCCGAAGGGACTATTTTAGAGTAGGGATGTACTCTGAAAGAGCGGCGATATCCTCGTCGCTAAGACCTTTTGCTAGAGGTTTCATCATTGCAGAAGACTTAAATTTATCTAGGCTGCCATCCTTGTAACCTTTTAAAGCTTCAGCGATCTCTTCTTTAGAAAGAGACGAAAGCGCAGGAACTTTGTTTAGATACATTTTTTCGGCTTTGGCTCCGTGACAGGCTTTGCATTTGTTGTAAAGGGTCGCGCCGTCAGCGGCAAATAGGCTACCCGCTAGCAATGCGGCTGCACCTGAAACAATGATAAGCTTTTTCATTTTCAATCCTTTTTGATAAAATTGCAGGCGTATTATAGTCTTAAAAGCTAAATTTTACATTATTTTTTTATATTAGTTATATTAGTTTATACTGCGGCGCTGGCGGCGATTTTCGGTTAAATTTAGATTTTTTTTGTATAATTTTCGCCATGGATAAAACAAAGCTTAAAATGCAGCCGCAAAAGGCGCTATTTCTTGATCGCGACGGCGTGATAAACGAGGATGCGGGCTATGTTTATAGACGCGAGGACTTCGTTTTTAAAGAGGGTATTTTCGCTGCTTTGAGAGAGTTTGCCAAGGCTGGCTACGCGCTAGTCGTGGTGACGAATCAATCAGGCATCGGGCGAGGCTACTACACGCTAGAGCAGTTTGACGAGCTTTGCAAATTTATGCTGGGCGAGTTTGAAAAAGAGGGCGTAAAGATAGAAAAAATTTACTTTTGCCCGCACGCTCCGGAAGCTGATTGCTTTTGCCGTAAACCAAAGCCAGGCATGCTGATAAAAGCCGCAAACGAGCTAAACATCGACCTTGCGCGCTCAATCATGATAGGCGACAAGGATAGCGACGTGCAGGCGGGGCAGAGTGCCGGCGTCGGGATAAATTTAAAGCTGGACGACCGGCTAAAAAGCGTGGCTGAGGCGCTGGAGTTTTTAAAAAAAGAAGGAAAAATATGAAAGATATAAAAAGGGTCGTGATAACTGGCGCAGCGGGCTTCATCGGCTCAAATTTGGCGCATTATTTTGACGAAAATTTAAAAGACGTAGAAGTGCTCGCCGTGGATAAATTTAGAAGCGACGAGAAATTTAGCAACGGCAATCTAAAAAGCTTCGGGCATTTTAAAAATTTGCTCGGCTTTTCGGGCGAAATTTACGAGGGCGACATAAACTGCGCTAAAACGCTAGCCATGATCGAAAAATTTGCCCCCGACGCGATATTTCACGAGGCGGCGATCTCTGATACCACGGTAACCGAGCAAGGCGAGCTAATAAGGACTAATCTAAATAGCTTTAAAGACCTGCTAGATATCTGCGAAAAAACGGGCGCGCGCATGATATACGCAAGTTCGGGCGCCACATACGGCAACGCAAAAAGCCCGCAAAGAGTCGGCGAATGCGAAGCGCCAAATAACGTCTACGGCTTTTCAAAGCTAAAAATGGACGATCTGGGCCAAAAATATGCTAAAAGAGGCGTAGCGGTCGTGGGGCTGAGATACTTTAACGTCTATGGTGCTAGGGAGTTTTATAAAAACAAAACCGCCTCGATGGTGCTGCAGTTCGGTCTGCAAATTTTGAGCGGGAAAAATCCGCGCCTCTTTGATGGTAGCGACAAAATCAAGCGCGACTTCGTCTATATAAAAGACATCGTGCAGGCAAACCTGCTCGCCCTAAACGCTGCTAGCGGCGTGTATAACGCGGCTACGGGCACGGCAAGAAGCTTCCAAGAGATCGTAGATATCTTGCAACGCGAGCTGGGGTCAAATTTACCTTGCGAATACATCCCAAATCCATACGCGCGCTCCTATCAGTTCCATACGCAAGCAGACATCGAGCCGACTAAAAAGGCGCTGGGATACGAGCCTAAATTTAGCCTGGAAGAGGGCATAAAAGACTACGCGGCCGAGATAAAAAGGATATACGAGGAAGAGATAAATGCGTGAAGTACGTGCTTTGGTCGCGGGCGATCTGATGCTCGATCACTATATCTGGGGTAGCTGCGAGCGTATCTCGCCCGAAGCTCCCGTGCAAGTGGTAAAGATAAAAAACGAAACCAAACGCCTAGGCGGAGCGGGCAACGTGGTGCTAAATTTGCTTTCATTAGGCGCTAAAGTAGGCGTCATGAGCGTACTCGGAGACGATGAGACGGGCGACGAGATCGAGCGGATATTGTGCGAGCAGGGCGCTAGGGCTGAGTTTATAAAAAGAGAAAAAGGACGCACAAGCTCGATAAAAAGCCGCGTGATGGCGACGCATCAGCAAGTCGTGCGCATAGATAAAGAAAGCGTCGAAGCCGTAACCTGCGAGGACGAGCTGGCGGCAAATTTCGCCCGCGCGCTAGAGAGCTACGACGTCGCGCTGCTATCTGACTACGGCAAGGGCGTGCTGACGCCGTCGCTGTGCCAAAAACTCATAAAGGCATGTGCGGATGCGGGCAAACCCGTGCTAATCGATCCAAAAGGCGCGGACTACTCGAAATATAAGGGCGCTACGCTACTAACGCCAAATAAAAAAGAAGCGGGCGAGGCTGTGGGTTTTAAAATAGAAAACGACGAGCAGCTTTTTACGGCGCTAAATTTACTAAAAAACGAGCTAAATTTGACCCATTCGCTGATCACGATCTCGGAGGAAGGCATCGCGCTTTTAGAGGACGGGCGGGCGGTAAAATTTCCCGCTCTGGCAAAAGAGGTCTTTGACGTCACGGGCGCGGGAGATACGGTGCTAGCGACGCTGGGCGTGATGCTGGGTGCGGGCGAAGGTATCAAAAAGGCGATCGAGACGGCAAATTTAGCCGCCGCAGTCGTCGTGGCTAAGGTCGGCTCGGCGACCGCAAGCTTTGAGGAGATAAACGAACTAGTACGCCGTAAAAACGCGGCCGGCTTCGAGGAGAAAATCAAAAGCGCGGACGAACTGGCTGCGACGCTGGCAAACCGCGGCGAAAAACGGCTGGTTTTTACAAACGGCTGCTTTGATATCCTGCACGCTGGGCACGTGAGCTATCTAGCTAAGGCGCGGGAATTTGGCGATATACTAGTCGTCGGGCTAAACTCCGACGCCTCGGTGCGCACGCTAAAGGGCGACACTCGCCCCGTAAATTCGCAGGCTGATCGCGCTACCGTGCTGGCGGCGCTTGGGGCGGTTGATTACGTGACGATATTTGATGAGCTCACGCCTCTAAATTTGATCGAAAAGCTGCGTCCGGATGTGCTCGTAAAGGGCGCGGACTACGAAGGTAAAGAAGTCGTCGGCAGCAGCGTCGTAAAAGACGTGCGGCTAGTGGAGTTTGTAGCGGGCAAAAGCACGAGCGCGACGATAAAAAGGATAAAAAATGAAGACTGAAGAGATGATAAAAAGCGAACTAGAGGGACATCTAGCGACGATAAAGGCGACGTTTGCGCTGGAAGCTGACATCAAAAAAGCCTGCGAAACGGCGGTAGCGACGCTAAAGGCGGGCGGTAAAATTTTACTTTGCGGAAACGGCGGAAGTGCTGCAGACGCGCAGCACATCGCAGCCGAGCTAACGGGCCGCTATAAAACCGAGCGCGGCGCACTAGCTGGCATAGCTCTAACGACCGATACTTCCGCACTCACGGCGATCGGCAACGACTACGGATATGAGTTTGTTTTCTCGCGTCAGCTGGAGGCTCTGGGCCGCGAGGGCGATCTGCTCATAGCGATCTCTACTAGCGGAAACAGCGGCAACGTCGTAAAAGCGCTCGAGCTCGCGCGAAAAATCGGTATCAAGACGATCGGACTAAGCGGCCGCACGGGAGGCGCAATGAACGAGCTTTGCGAGCTAAATTTGGTCGTACCGTCAAACGATACGCCGCGCATCCAAGAGATGCATATCATGATAGGGCATATCATCTGCCAAGCTATCGACGATGCGTTTTAGGCTAAATTTAAAAGCATTTGCGGCGGCGGAGTCAAATTTGGCCCGCCCAGCTGCTCTCTAACTCCGCCTAGCGCGCAAGCAAATTTAATCACCCATGAAAACCCAAACTCTAGCCTACGCCGTCATCGATCTAAAATCCTTCTACGCCTCGGTCGAGTGCGTGGAGCGAGGGCTTGATCCATTTGAGGCAAATTTAGTCGTCGCAGACGCCAGCAGAGGCGAGAGCAGCGTGTGCTTGGCCGTTAGTCCTGCGCTAAAGGCTCTTGGCGTAAAAAACAGATGCAGGCTGTTTGAAATCCCTAAAAATATCAAATATATAATCGCTCCGCCAAGGATGCAGTTTTACATCGACTACGCGGCTAAAATTTACGGCATCTACCTAAAATACGTCGCCAAAGAGGACATCTATGTTTACTCCATCGACGAGGCGTTTATAGACCTCACGTCGTATCTAAAATTTTATAAACTAGAAGCTAGAGCCATGGCAAAGATGATAATGGACGATATCCTAAAAACCACTGGCGTAACGCCTACCTGCGGCATGGGGACGAATTTGTATCTGGCTAAAATCGCACTTGACATCCTAGCCAAACACAGCGAGGACGGTATCGCATTTTTAGACGAAACGCTCTATAAAGAAAAGCTCTGGACGCATCAGCCGCTAAATGATTTTTGGCGTATAGGCAAGCAAACTAGGGCCAAGCTCGAGCGATACGGGATATTTTGCATGAAGGATATGGCAAACGCTCCTTTTAGCCTGCTAGAAAAGGTGTTTGGTATCGACGCACACATCGCGCTAGATCACGCAAACGGCATCGAGCCTACCACTATAGCTGATATCAAGGCCTATAAGCCCTCAACCAAATCATACTTTAGCTCGGAAATTTTACCCAGAGACTACGAGAGGCTGGAGGCTCTAATCGTGCTAAAAGAGATGACCGATAGGCTAGCTCTAAAGATGATAAACGAGGAAGTGCGAGCTAACGGGCTCACGATAAATATCAAATTCGCGGACAAAAACGAACCCACGCAAAGAGCCACGGTAAGGTTTAAAACGCCTAGCAATATCGCTAGCGTGCTCATGAGCTCGGCGCAGGAGCTATATCTAAAAAAGATAAAAAACGCAGGCCTCATCAGGCAAATCGGCATATCTGCAAACGACGTCGTAAAGGAAAGCAAAACCGAAAGAAGCCTCTTTGAAGAAGAAAACTCAAAAGAAAAAACGGTGCTAAAAACCCTAAACAAGATAAAAGAAAAATACGGCAAAAACTCCATCCTAAGGGCCATCGATTTGCTACCTGAGGCCACCGGACGAGATAGAAACAAAAAGATAGGAGGGCACAAAAGCGGCGAATGAAAGATAAAGCAAAAGATAGAGCCAAAATCTTTAGCTCGTTTAACCCTCTCTCAACTCTAGAAAAAGCCCTAAAAGCGCAGGAGCGAGAAAAGAGCGAAAAGCTAGATCTGGACGAGTCTAAGATAGAAGAGATCCTAAACAAAATAAGCAAACTAAAGCCCGCCGACAAGGTAAAAATCACATACCACGACGGGCAGGGCTACGCGAATATAGAGGGGCTAGTCTCAAACGTAAATTTGATGGATAAAAGTTTAACTGTGGTAAAGACGAGAGTTAAATTTGACGATATTTACGAGGTTGAGGTTGTTTTGTGAGGCGGAATTTTGCGGTGTGCGAGACGATATGTACGGCACAAATTTTACTTTGCCCCCGCTTTTCTTGACGGCTAAAATGCAGCGAAATCCTAAGCGCGCTAAAAATCGGTATAGTAAAATTTGCCTTGATTGATCGGCCTTGCGCTATTCCAAAAGACGTGCTTTGCGTGCGTTAAATTTGATCGCGCGCCGTTTATAAAAGCCATTATGAGTAGCGGGGCTTTTGCTGATTTGCGGCCGTTTGAGAAAAAGCCGCGCACTCAAATTTTTAGTTCTTTGCCGCTTCGGCGAGAAATTCTCGTTCGATCGTTTCTATGACGGCTTGCGGCGAGAGATCTTTCATGCAGGCGTGGGTTTTTAGCGGGCAGACGCGCTTCATGCACGGCATGCACTCTAAATTTAGCCGCAGGATACGGGCGTTTTCATTGCGCCACGGACAGGTCTGCGTAAATCTCGTCGGTCCAAAAAGCGCTATCGTAGGCGTCTTGTAGGCTGCGGCGATATGCATCGGGCCGCTGTCGTTCGTGACGAATATCCCGCCGCTTTGCCCTATGCCGCCGATATTTTCGCAAAGCTCGCGCACGCTCGTTTTGCCCGCTAGATTTTCGCACTCCGCGCCGTTTTCGCGTAAAATTCGCTCGATCTGCTCGCACATATCCCGCTCGCCCGCGCCGCCGAAAATCATAACCTTAAATTTATCTTTAAAGTGCAGCGCCACCTGCGCGAAGTAGGCCGGATACCAGCGTTTGGCGCTTCCGTAGTTGGCACCTGGATTTAGCCCGAGCACGGGCGCGTCAAATTTATGCGGCTTAAAGTAAAGCTTCAGCTCATCGTCTGCGCGTTTTAAATTTAGCACTGATTTGACGAATTTTAGGTATCTTTGTACCTGATGCGCGCTATCGTTGCTCTTTTGGAAAATAAATTTTCGCCCCGCCCTCGCTCCGAAAAGTAAAATTTTACTCGCAAACGAGCTTCTAAAGCTAAACGCCGCGTCAAATTTGCCAAGCTCCCTTGCCTGGCAAAATAGCCGCCAGAGCCTAAATTTGGCCTTTTTACTATCGTCCACTATGGTGCATTCGCAGTTTGGGTAAGCCTTAAAAAGCTCGCACGCCGCAAACGAGCCGAAAAACACGATTTTGACGGGTTCTCGTGCCTCTTTTTTTAAATTTTGCGGGTTTTGATTTTCTTGCGCGCTTGCCGTCAAATTTACGCCGCCGTCCGCGTCAAATTTATCGCTCAAATTTACCGCGCCGTTTTTAAAGATTTGTATTTCTTGTGTTACGGAGCCGAAATTTTGCGATAAAAAGCTAAAGTCACGCTCGCCCAGGTCCGCAAATTTGCCGGTCAAATTTCCCGCGTCAACCGCCGCGTGCTTTGCGATGGCCTCCACCGCGGCGCTCGCCATCACGGCGTCGCCCAGCCAGGTCGGCAGCTCAATCAAGATTCGCACGTATGATCTCCAGCGTCGCGTTCGCGTTTTTTTCGATGCTAAACTCGCTAGCAAGCGTCAGATTTCGCTCTTGCAGCGTTGCTAGCCGCTCGTCGTCGTTTAGGATCTCGTCGATCAGAGCGCAGATGTCGTAGTCTTGGGGCGAGCTCATCACAAACTCCTCGGGCAGTATCTCCGCCGCGCCGTTTTGAGCGGTCGTGATAGCGACGCAGCCGTAGCTAAGCGCCTCTAAAACGACGTTTGAAAACGGCTCGTACGCCGTCGGGAACAAAAACAGCTCGCTACCTTCGTAAAATCTCGCCGCACTTTTTTGCGCGCCCGTAAATACGGCGTTTAGGCCGAGTTCCTTGGCTAGATTTTTGTAGCGGGCGGCGTTTTTGTCGCGGCCGACGATTAGGCAGTTTACGCGGGTTTTTAGGCGAGCCGCGATGCGTAAAAACTCCTCCGCGCCCTTGCGTTTAAAGCCGCTTCCGACAAATAGCAGCGTCGGTAGGTGAAAATCAAGCCCGAATTCCTCGCAAAGAGCGAGCTTTGCCGAGCCTTTTTGCACGCGCATAGGCAAATTTACGCCGTTATATATGACTGCGATCTTTTCCTCGGCGATGCCGTAGGTCTCGCAAATTTGGCGCTTTATGAAATTTGAGTTGGCGATGATTTTTTTAGCGTTTTTAAAAGTGCGCTTTTCAAGGTAGGGAATGACGAAATTTAGGGGATTTGTGAACCAAAATGGCTTGGTTTTCATATAGACTTTATGCACGCCGTCGCCCGCGCGGTAGATGTCGGCGCAGGTGATACGCTCAAGGCTAAAATAAATCTCGTCCGCGCCCTTTTGCCGCTTGGCTTGCGAGTTAAAACGTAGGGCTTTGATCCACGAGCTTAGCTTTTTGCTACCGTTAAATCCGCGCGTCTTGCACGCAACGCCCGAGTCTTTTAGAGCCTTGACGAGCCTTGAGAGATCCCTCTGCGCCCCGCCGATAGCGTCCAGATCGAGCCTTAAAAATACTATTTTTTTCATGTTCGCCTTTTAAAATTTAGCGGTATTTTATAAGTTTTTTGATGAATTTTAGGTTATGCCAGACGTGCGTCGGATGCGGGCGTAAATAAGTATAAGCGTAAAATGGGTATAATCGCGCAAAAAAAGGAAAATCGTGAAAATTTTGCTCGTTAGAAACGATAATATCGGCGATCTCATCTGCACGACGCCAGCGATTGAAGCGCTGCGAAAGGCTCATCCGCGCGCACAAATTGACATCGTGGTAAACAGCCTAAACGCATGCGTCGTTCGCGGCAATCCATTTTTAAATAAAATCTATATCTACACTAAACCAAAGCACGTAAAAGGAGCGGCGGCAAAAGTGCGGGCGTTTTGGGGAAAATGTAAAATTTTGCTTCAAATTCGCCGTGAAAGATACGATGCGACCGTGATTTTTAGGAGCGCTTATTCGCCATCGGCCGCGATATTTGCCAGAGCCGCCGCAGCTAGAATGACGATAGGAGCGGCAAAGCAAAATGAGGGCGGTTCATTAATAACGCATAAACTAAACTTTAATCCACCGCCTCACGAGGTGCTGCTTTGCTATGAACTAGTCGCACCGCTGGGAGCGAAATTTGACGGGGAAAAGACGCTTTACGTACCGAGCTTTAAAAGCGAGAAATTTAAGGATTTCGTATTTTTCCATATCTCTTCGAGAGTGGAGCAAAACCGTATGGACGAGGCTAAAATTTTACGGATTTTGGCGTTTTTAAAACAAAATTTCGGACGCGTCGCCGTTAGCGCGGAGGATATAAAATTTGGCGAAAAAGTAGTGCAAGAAGCGGGCGTAGAGTTTGCCTCGACTAAAAATTTAGACGAGCTAGCCGGCTATATCCAGGCGGCTAAATTTGTCCTCACGCTTGACGGCGGCGTTGCGCACCTAGCTCCGGCACTTGGGGTAAAAACTGTGCTGGTGCTTGGCAAAACGGACGCCGCTCGCTGGGCTCCCATTTACGGCGGAGCGGAGTGCACCGTGCTGCAAAGCGCCAGCAAAATGGCGCAGGACGTAGTGGACGAGGAAATCTACGAGGCGGTCAAAAATATATGAAAAAAGCAGACACAATCAACATCCTGGAGCTTGAAAGCTCGCTAGGATTCGGCGGGCAGGAGCACCGCACGCAGCGCGTCATAAACGGGCTAAATAAGGATAAATTTAAGGTATTTTACGCGCTAAATCCGGGCTCAAAAAGCTTTGAAAAGCCGATTGATTGCGAGTTTGTAGAATTTAACCTAAGTAAGGTTTATAATATTTTTGAAATTTTTAAAATTTGCCATTTCGTGCGCGAAAAAAATATCTCCGTCATCGCCACGCACTCGGGCAAGGACGGCAACATCGGCGCGATCGTCGCAAAGCTAACGGGCGCTAAAGTCGTTCGCACTAGACACCTGCAAACGCCGATTAGATCGGCATTTAGCTACAACGTAAACAATAAAATCGTAGCCGTCTCAAATGCCGTAAAAGCCCAGTTAGTCTCGCAGGGCGTGCGGAAAAATTTGATAGACGTTATCTACACGGGCGTGGATACGGCAAGGTTTAATCCAAAATTTACGAAAAACATAAAAGCGGAGCTAAATTTGAGCGCTGACTGCGTCGTAGTCGGTATCGTGGCGGTTTTGCGCGCAGCGAAAAATCATCAGCTTTTGTTTGAAGCTTTTAGCGAGCTAAATCTGCCAAATACCGCTCTGGTCGTGGTCGGCGACGGTCCGCAGGAGGAAAATCTAAAAAAAATAAAAACGCCAAACATCTACATGCTAGGCTCTCGCACCGACGTGAGCGAGTTTTTGGGTAGTTTTGACGTTTTTGTGCTACCTTCAAAGATGGAGGCGCTAGGTACGGCGCTGCTCGAGGCGCAGTCGTGCGGGGTGCCTTGCATCGGTAGCGACGCGGGCGGTATCGGCGAGGCGATAAGTAGCGGCGAAACGGGGCTTTTGTTTAAAAACGGCGACAAAGAATCGCTCAAAGCGGCCTTAAAAACGCTGATAGAAGACTCGGCGCTTCGGGCTAAATTTAGCGCGAACGCGAGGGAGTTTATCGTGCAAAACTTCTCGATAGAGATGATGGTTGCGCAGACGGAAGCGATGTATGAGGCTCTTTGAGAGTGCGGCGCGGCTCATTTTGCGATTTAAAAGCGTGAGCAAAACGCAGCTGGTTACGCGGCCTGTCCAAACGGTCTGTTTTTTTAGCAACACCGCGCTTGGCGATACGATTTTTAACACGCCAGTTTTTCGCGTCTTTCGACAAAATTTCCCGCATGTTCGCACTGTCGCGCTGCTAAATCCCTCTACCGCGCCGCTTTTTAAAACCGATCCGAATATCGACGAAATTTTGCTTTATGACGGCAAAAAGGGCGGCTTTTTGCGCGCTTTGTTTGCTTTGAAAAAAGTAAAACCCGACGTCATCTTTATCCTGCACTCAAACGAGCCCGAGGCCACTCCGTTAGCCGTTTTAAGCGGGGCCAAATACGTCTTTAAGCTGCCAAATGCCGGCAGTAAATTTAGCCCCTTTCACTCAAACGCGCCCGAGCCTTACGGAGATGAGAGATACGTCGTGCTAAACCGCCTTGAGCAGCTTAAATTCGTAGGCGTAGAAAGCAGCGACACGAGGCTAAATTTGTATCTGCGCGATGAGGATTTCGCCCGCGTCGATGAAATGCTAAAAAAAGACGGCAAACGCAAATTTATCGGCTTTCAGATGGGGGCTAGCACGGTTTCCAGGCAGTGGTTTTGGCAGCGTTGGCGGGAGCTGGCGGGAATTATTTTGGAGCGCACGGACGCCGTCATCGTGCTAACGGGCAGCCCCGCCGAGCGAGCGATGACCGCGCAGTTAGACGAGGAGTTAAGAAGCGCGCACGTGATAGATGCGGCGGGTAAATTTAGCCTACGGGAGGCTGCCGCGCTGATAGCTAGGCTTGACGTGCTTGTCACGCCCGATACCGGTCCGCTGCACGTTGCAGCCGCGCTAAAAACGCCTACGATCGGGCTTTTTGCAGTCGCGTCGCCCGTAAATTCAAACCCGGATTTTGACGAAAATATCCATAAATTTATCAAAAAGCCGCGCACCTGTTCGCCTTGCGTCGGCAAAAACTGCAAATTTCAGGAGTGCATGCTGCAAATAGGCGCAGATGAGGTCTGGGAGATGTTAAAGGAAATGATTTGAAAAAGATTTTGTTCGTCGATACGGGGCGCGAATACGGCGGCGGGACGAAGAGTTTTTTGTATCTTTTGCGTGGGCTTGCCGCACAGCAAAAATACGAGCTATGCGCGTTTTTTGAGACCGATTACGAGGCGGGCGGACGCAAAATCTCGCAAATCATCGAAGAAGCCGGGGCGGAATTTATAAAATTTGAGCCAAAAAAGCAGCCCTCAAAGCTAAAAAAAGAGCTTTTACGCGCGCTAGGCTGTCAAATTTTAGCAAGATACCTCTATAAAAAAGACTACGACTACGCGCTTTGCTTGCTGCGGCAGGTGCGGCCCGATATCCTTCATCTAAATAATCACTTTTCAACCAATCTCGCCTACATCGCCGCCGCAAACGCCCTAAATATCGCGGTAGTGCAGCATCTGCGCAAAAACTCGGCTATCGAGCCTTTTAAGCTTGAGATTTTAAAGCGGCTAAAATTTACGCCCGTTTGCGTTTCAAATGCTACTTACGATTTTTATGCCGCGCAGATAAAAATGCCTAAAAACGTGGTTTATAATCCTGTAGAGGCGCCTGTTTTAGGTCAGGAAAAGTTTGAGACGGATGAAAATTTGAGCCGTTCTCGGTCAAATTTAAAAAACAGCGGCGACGATACAAGCGCCGCCCTAAAAGCCGAATTTGACGCCGAAAAAATAAATATCGTAATGCCTGCAAATTTCTTGACGCTTAAAGGCCACGAGCTGGTTTTTGACGCGCTTGCTGGGCTAAAAAGAAGCGATATAAAGGTTTATTTTGCAGGCGGAGGCGAGTTAAAAGCGGGCGCGAAAGCCAAATTTGATGCGCTGATAAAATCGGGCAAGGCCGAGTATCTGGGTTTTGTTTCAAAGATGGACGAGATTTACGCCGCGTGCGACTACGTGCTTGGATTTTCCAGCGACGAGGGGCTACCTAGAGTCGTTATCGAGGCGCTTGGTTGCGGGCTTGGCGTCGTGTACTCTGATATCGCCGTCATAAGGGAGATTTATGAAATCTCCTCGAAAAAGCAAGATTTTTTTATAGTTCAAAGAAGCTCGAACGCGCTTTTAGCCTACTTTGAGAGCCTGCGTAAGCCAGCCTCAAAAAGCCCCGACGATGCCGTTATAAAGGCATTTAGCATAGAAAATTATCTTCGCGGGATAGATAGGATATATAGCGAACTTTGACGAAGGCCTCGATGTCTGCGAGGTTTTGGTCGCTAAGCTCGAAAAACGCGCTCGCGTCGATATCCCGCACGGTTTTAAACACGGAGCTAACGGGCGGTAAATGCGAGCTGATCACGAGTGAGTCGGCGACGCCCCTTTGCTCGCTAGCAAAACAAGGCCCCATCAGGCAGATTGTGGGCGTGCGAACGCTATCTGCGACGTAGTAGTTGCCCGTATCCGAGCTCGCGTAAAGCTGCATCTGTGAGAGATAAAACGGCAACTCCTCAAGCTTGATTTTACCTATCAAAGAGATGATTTTTAGCTCGTTTTCGCCAAATCTTTTCACGTAAGTATCGCAGATTTGCGAGCTAAAATTTGACCCGTCGTTAGTGCTATTTTTGCTGCAAATTTGAGCCTTTGATTGCTTGCCGTTTGTATTTTCAGGGCTGCCGTAAATTTCGCTCGTATCGCTATCAGCCAAATCCGCACAAAATTGCCTATCGCTAGGATTTTTTGCCTGCTTTTCGTCCGCATTTTCCGCGAGCAGGTTTTTTAGCAGCGCCGCCTCCTCGCCGACGCCGAAAATATAAACCTCGCAGTCAAATTTGGCGAAAATCTCAAAGATTTTTTCCCAAGTATGTTTTGGCGGCGTTTTCATTTTATTGCCCGCGCTTAGGCTTACGCCGATCTTAAATTTGCCACTTTTTATTAGATTTTCTTGCGGGATAAAGAGCGGTTTTTGCAAGCATTTTTCATATTTTAGCTCTCTCTCGCCCAGTGTTTTTAGGTAGGTTAGTAGCGTGAGATCATTTAGAGTATGCGGCACTTTTTTCATGCCGAGCGCTAGTAGAGTAAAGTCGCTGGATACCGCGTAGTGATGTACGGCGACGATGTTTTTAGCTAGCGTGCAGCGAGCCAAAAAGAGGTTTAGACTGTTTGGCATCAGCACGTAGACGCTCTCGTAGTTGCGCGAAAAAAGTTCAAGCGCGAGCCCTAGTTTTGAGGCCTTTTTACGCCTTACGTCGTTTATCGTAAATATTTTTTCTATTCGGCTGTCGTGTTTTGCGAAGGCTAGGTTTATCTCGTCGATGAGCACGTCAAATTTGCCCAGCTTTTCAAAGATCACGGCCGAGTTTGCGTAGTCGCCGATTTTAGCGGTTTGTATGAGTAAAATTTTGCCTTTTTCGCCTTTAAATTTTAGCTTTTTCATCGCAAAAAGATATGGGTAAATCAGTAAATATATGAGAAAATATATCAAAATTTAGACCTTTATTATTTATAGAATTTAGCCTAAATTTAGCATAAATTTATAAATTTACGGCTGGTTTTTGAGCGATTTCGAGTAAAAATTAGCCAAAAACCGCTTACTGGATTTTAATGATTTTATCGTTATAATGGGCGTTTTAAAATTAAGGGAGAAAATGACGAAGCTACAAAACCGCTTGCAAAACGCCGCCTTATATCTTGTTTGCGTTTTTATCGCCTGCGAGCATATCCCGCGCATGACGGCGGCGAAAAATATCTCGCTTTATCTCGCGCTTGTCTGCGTGATCTGGCTTTATTTCACGGATAGGACGCGATTTGCTGCAAGAGTCGGTGTAAATTTCAGCCTTTCTCGCGTGCCAGCGTTTTGTCTTATAGCATTTACCTTTTATGCGTTTTTGATCTCGGCTTTTCCCTACGCGCCGCAGTTTGATTCCCTGAGCAACGCTGCTGGGGAGTTTGGGCGCGGATTTGCTTTTTTGCTTATCGTTTACGTCGCGGCAAACGGCGAGACCGCTCAAGCAAAAGCCTTTTTTTACGCGCTGATAGCGGCCTTTGCGGTTATTAGCGTTTATTACGCCGCGCCGCTTTTTAGCGAGTTTGAAAGGCTTGGTAGCGCGGGCGAATTTGACGCGCGGGTCGTGCGCCGAGCGTATGCGGACTACGTGGATAGGTTTTTGCCTTTTGCGCTGGCGGGAGTTTTTATCTTTAGACGACTTTGGGCTCGGGTTGCGTGCGGCGCGCTTTGTTTAGCGGCCGTCGGGCTTGACGTTTTGAGCGGCGTTAGGGGCAGCTGGGGCGCGATGCTGGTTTGTTTTATTATGTTTGGTTTTTGTTTGTATATCTTAGGCGGCGAGGCGAAACGTAAATTTAAACTCTTTGCCGTTATCTTCGCCGTTTGCGTCGCGGGCGCGTCGTCGGCGGTTTTGAGTTCGCCCACGGCGATGTATAAATTTTTGCAAATCGGGCTAGTGAGCGAGGCAAATCTTGAAAACGAGAGCATGAGAGAGCGTATCGCGGGTGCGGGCTTTAGCTCGGGGCGCGATTTGATTTTAAAGGAGCGCTTGCCGCTGCTTTTTGCTAGTCCGCGCGCGCTAACCGGGCTTGGATACGGCAAGGAGCAGTACGATGCATTTTTGCGCGACGAGGCGGACAAAGGCGCACATATCTCGATGATGCAGACGCGGCCGAGCGGCGAGCGGTACTGGTTTAACGACGAGCCGTTTTTTATCGGGCACTATTACTACTACGGCGCGGTCGGCACGGCGTTGCTACTGGGCGGTTTTATCTCGCTTTTGGTGTATGCGTTTAGGCATTTTTTACGCTCGCGCGAGCTGCTTTTTGCTGCGATTTTTATCTCGCTAGTGTGTTATTTCGGCGTGCGCGGGCTATTTGAGGCGATAAATTTACGCATACTTTATATGTTTTATATGCTTGGATTTTTCGTCTTACTGGCGGCAAATTCGCAAGCTGGAGCTAAAGGAGGCGGCATTGAGCGTTAGCGTTTTGATGTATCATCACGTTTTAAAAAAGGGCGGATTTATCGCTTCTAGCGCGGAGGATTTTGCCTCGCAGATGAGATTTCTCGCCGAGGCAGGCTATAAAACGCTTACGATGAGCGAATTTATCGCCTATAAAAAGGGCGAGCTAGCCGTGCCTAAAAAAAGCGTCCTCATCACCTTTGACGACGGTTGGAAGGATAACTACGTCTACGCCTACCAGGTCTTGCGCAAGTTTGGGCTACGGGCGACGATATTTTTAGTGACGCAGTGGATAGAGCGTGCGAGCATGCGGCGGGGCGAGTTTGTAGAGCTAACTCACTCCGAATACAAAAAAGCAGCCCCCGAGCGCCCGCAGGACATGTTTTTGAGCCTTGACGAGATAGCGGCGATGCGGGACATTTTTGACTTTCACTCGCATACGCACACGCATTTTGACGAGTATTTCGGCGCGCTCCCGCCCGAGGAAAATTTCGCTCGGTGCCGCGAGTTTATGCGCGAAAATCTGGGCATCGAGGATAAAATTTTGTGCTGGCCGCGCGGCAAATACGACGAAAATTTGATCCGTCTAGCTAGGCAGGCAGGCTACGAGGCGTTTTTTACGACGCAGCGAGGTGTAAACAGGCCCGACGACGACCTATCGGCTATCAAGCGCATCGCCGCTAAAAAGGACGCCGCATGGCTAAAGCGAACGCTTTTTATCTATCAAAACGACATTTTGGGCGGGATATACTCAAAGATAAAGAAGGCGTAAATTTATAACAAAAGATTTTAAAAAGTTGTTTTTAGATACAATTAGCTTTTTTATGGATGGTAAATTATGAAAATATCTGCTGTTGATCTATTTTGTGGTGTAGGTGGACTTACTTGCGGACTTAAACAATCTGGAATTAATGTTATAGCTGGCATTGATTTTGATGAAAGTTGTAAATTCGCATATGAAAAAAATAATGGTGGGATTTTTATACATAAAAGTATTTGTGAAGTAAATGGCAATGAAATTAATGCATTATTTAGAAATGCTGATATTAAAATTTTAGTCGGTTGTGCCCCTTGCCAGCCGTTTTCAGCTCATCAAAAAAATAAAAAAGATAGATCCTCTCATAAAGACTGGGGATTATTGTATGATTTTTTAAGATTAGTTCAGCAAACTTCACCACAAATAGTTTCTATGGAGAATGTTCCAGAACTCAGAAAAGAAAAGGTATTTGCTGATTTTGTAGAGAGTTTAAAGCTACAAGGGTACAGTGTAAAATTCAAAATTCACAATGCCAGCGATTACGGCGTTGCTCAAAGACGAAAGAGACTTTTATTGTTGGCTTCTAAATTTGGTGATATAGATTTTCTAGTTCCTGAAAGCGACAAAATAGTAATTAGGGACGTAATATTAAATATGGATAAAATAGAAGCCGGAGTCTTAATAAACAATAAAGATAAACTTCACATAAGCCCAAAATTAAACGATATAAATATTAAGCGAATAAAACAATCAAAGCCTGGAGGATCATGGCATGATTGGGATAAGGAATTGTTGCCAAACTGCTATAAAAAAGCAAGTGGCCAAAGTTACAGATCTGTGTATGGTAGAATGAGCTGGGATGATGTTGCTCCAACTTTAACTACTCAGTTTATAAATTACGGCACTGGGAGATTTGGACATCCAGAACAAAATAGGGCAATATCCTTAAGAGAAGGCGCCTTGCTACAATCTTTTCCAATGGAGTACAAATTTGTAGATAAAGATGAAAAAATAAATATGCGTAAAGTTGCTAGGCAAATAGGCAATGCTGTTCCACCAAAATTAGGGGAACACATAGGCAAAAGTATATTGAAACACTTAAAACAATATCAAGGAAATATAGATGGAGCAAATTAGTTTTTCAACTGCAAATAATGCCGTTACTCATTTGGGTAGAAATTTATATAGCACTACTCCACCAGCATTAGCTGAACTTGTTGCAAATTCATACGATGCTTATGCAACTAAAGTGGATATACAAATAGAAAAATCATATATAATCATTGCCGATAATGGCAAAGGTATGAGTGTTGATGAACTAAGGAATAAATATTGCAGAATAGGCAATCCAAAGCAATCAGAAGCCGTTTTTAATAATTTGCCAGAAAGAAAACCTATGGGCAAAAAAGGAATAGGAAAGCTTGCCGCTTTTAGCATAGGTAATAAATATGAAGTTTTTACAAAAGTAAAAGATAAACCAAAATGGATAAATTTTAAGCTAGATTACA
>NZ_CALIAV010000101.1 GCF_938045625.1 uncultured Campylobacter sp. | reverse complement strand
TATATTTATTTTTTTTAATAAGATTAGATTTATCCAAATTTATGCTAAAATCGCGCTCGGTAACACAAATTTACTAGGAGCGAATTTGAACGAACTACGAAAACTCCCGCAGATAGATAAATTTATAAAAAACGAGCGATTTTTCGGGCTTGATACGAGCTTGCTGACTAAGGTCGCCAGGGCCGAGCTAGAGAGCCTGCGCGCGCAAATTTTAGGCGGGCAAAACTGCCCGGGGCTTGACGCTATCGTCCAAAACACGCTCGAAAGATACGAAAAGGCGTCAAATTTGAGCCTGCGAAGCCTAATAAACGCAACCGGCGTCATCATCCATACAAACCTCGGCCGCAGCGCGATCGATCCTGAAATTTTACGCCGAGCCGCGCCCGTGATAACCGGATACTCAAACCTCGAATACAGCGTCGAAAAGGGCGGCCGCTCAAACCGCTACGACTACGTGGGCGGGCTGCTCGCGGAGCTTTTTGGTTTTGAGGACGCCGTCGTCGTAAATAACAACGCAAGCGCAGTGTTTTTGGTGCTAAATACCTTCTCAAAAGGCGGCGAAGCTATCATCAGCAGAGGCGAGCTAGTCGAGATCGGCGGGAGCTTTCGCGTGCCAGAAGTTATGGCAAACTCGGGCGCGATCCTGCGCGAAGTGGGCACTACCAATAAAACCAACCTACGCGACTATGAGGACGCGATAAACGAAAACTCGAAGCTGATCTTAAAGGTGCATAGATCAAATTTCGATATCGTTGGTTTTAGCGAGGATGTAGCGATGCAGGGTCTTAGCGCGCTAGCAAGAGAGCGAAACCTCATTGATTATTTCGATCTTGGCGGCGGATTTTACGGTGAGCTGCCCTACGGCCTCGAGCGCAACGAGCCTAATCTAAAAAATCTAAAAGAGGCCTCGCTCGTTAGCTTTAGCGGCGATAAGCTCTTTGGCTCCGTGCAATGCGGCATAATCCTAGGTAAACGTGAGCTCATCGCAAAACTAAAGAAAAATCAGCTGCTAAGAATGCTGCGCGTGGATAAGGTGATCATCTCGCTTTTAGCTGAGAGCGTCAAAGCCTACGCAAACCGCGAATTTGAGCTTATTACAACGATAAAACAGCTCTATAAAAGCGTAGATGAGCTTGAAAACACGGCAAATTTTATAAACTCGCAGCTAAAAACTCCGCTTGAAATCGTGCGCACTACGACCTTCGTAGGAGGCGGCACTATGCCAAACAAACGCATACCTAGCGTCGCGCTGGCCGTCAAAGGAAACGCGAACGAAAACGAGGCTAAATTTAGAAAAAATCTCGTGATCGGCCGCATCGAGGAGGGTAAATTTTTGCTCGATCTTCGCAGTGTGCTAGATGCGGATGTGCAAAATTTGATAGAAAAAATCAACGAAACGGATGAAAAATGAGCTTAATAATAGGAACGGCCGGGCACATCGACCACGGCAAAACGGCGCTGATAAAGGAACTAAACGGCTTTGAAGGCGACAGACTCGAAGAGGAGCAAAAGCGCGGGATCACGATCGACCTTAGCTTTTCAAATTTGAGCAAAAACGGCGAAAATATCGCATTTATCGACGTGCCGGGACATGAAAATTTGATCAAAACGATGATCAGCGGCGCGTATGGATTTGACGCGTGCCTTTTCGTCGTGGCGGCAAACGACGGACTTATGCCACAGTCTTTGGAGCATTTGGAGGTTTTAAATATCCTTGGCGTTCGTTCGCTCGTAGTAGCTCTTACCAAGTGCGACCTAGCTAGCGCGGAGCTAATCGAGCAGCGAAAAAACGAAATTTATGCTGCCGCGCAAAATTACAAAAATCTGCAAATTTTAGAGATTTTCCCGGTTAGCATTAAAGATAGCGCGAGCATTGATGAGCTGCGAAATTATCTTTTCACGCTAAAGGCGGCTAACCGCGAGCAAGAGGGCGTTTTTAGGTATTACATCGACCGCGTTTTTAGCCTAAAAGGTATCGGAAACGTAGTCACGGGCACCGTGATAGAGGGCAGCGTAACGAAAAACGAAAAGCTCTTTAACTACGACGCGGGCAAAGAGGTGCAGGTGCGAAGCGTGCAGAGCCACGATAATTTCGTTGACCGCGCAGGAGTTAGCAGCCGCGTGGCGCTAAATTTGACTGGAATCGAGCTAAATGATCTAAAAAAAGGCCAGCTGCTTAGTAAGAAGGGCTTTTTTAGAGGATTTCGCGAGATAGACGCGATAGTTTTCGCTCGCGAGCTAACGCATGGGCAGAGCGTGACGTTTTGCGTCGGCGCAAAGGCCGCGCCCGCAAAGGCGCTGGTTCTTAGCGAAAAAGACGGTGGGATATTTGCGACGTTTAAATTTGAAAGGGATATGTTTTTAAAATTTGACGAGCCGTTTGTTCTCATCGCAAACGGTCGCGTCATAGGCGGCGGCAGGGTACTAAACGCCGTGAGCGAGCCGATGAAAAAATCAAGCAAAATTTCGTTTTTAAACGCGTTGCTTAAAAAGGACTTCGTAAGCGCCTTTGCGATGCTAAAAGATACGCATAAAAACGGCTTTGGTATCATCTCGGCCTATCAGCGTTTCGGGCTAAATCATGAGGAGGCCGTCGCTATCGCAAAGCAGACGCCAAATGTATTCGTCGATGAAAAGGCGCTAAATATCTACGATCTAAGCGCGGTCGATAGGATAAAAAGCGCGGTCAAATTTATGATAGAAAAGAACGAATTTGCGGTATTTTCGGCTACGAGCATCAGCCTAAAGCTCTCGTGGGCTAGCGAAAACATCGCTCAAAAGGCGCTTGACGAGCTAGAAAGCGCGGGCATGATCGCTAAAAACGACGGCGTCTACACCAAAACGGGCGTGGATATGAGCAAGCTAAAAATCAGGCTCGAGGAGAAAATTTACGAAATTTTGCAAAGCGGAAATTTAGCTCCATTGGCGCCGTATAACATCTACGACGAGCTTGAGATCGACCGCGTTAGCGGCGATAACGCGCTAAAAAAGCTAACGGGAATCGGGCGCGTGGTGAGGCTCGCGCATAATCTTTTCGTAACGTCAAAAGCCCTAAACGAGGTGCTTGCGAAGCTAAAAGCCGTCATCGCCGCGCAAGGATTCGTAAACGTAACGAATGCGAAAGAGGCGTTAAATTTAAGCAGAAAATACATAATCGCCTACCTCGAGCAGCTTGATCTGGATCCAAATATAATAAAAAACGGTACGGACCGAGTTTTAAAAGCGTGATTTTTTATCTATTTATAAAAAGCTAATATAATCCGCGCAAATTTTTAAAAAGGAATGAAATGAAAAAAATAGTTTTGTCGCTAATGGCGGCCTCTGCGATGTTTGCGGCGTCAAACGAGCAAGTGGTCGGTTTTTATTCGCAGATGGTCGGCGAGGGCGTGAAAGTAAACGTAACCGAGCGCAAACCGTTAACCGACGGAATCGAAGCGGTCGTGGTAAATTTGAGCAACGGTCAAGTGAGTCAAGATGAGGTTATCTTTACTAAAGGCGACTTGCTTTTCCCGGATATCATCGACCTAAAGGCGCAAAAAGCCTACCTGCAAGAGATAAAAAAGGAAATAGCGGCGAAAAATATCTCAAAAGTCTATAAAAACGAGCAAAAAGAAAATATCATCACTCTAGGAAACGACTCTAAAAAGCCAACTATCGTGATGTTTTCCGATCCTGAGTGCCCGTACTGCCGCCTAGAGCTTGAAAAGATCGAAGCGACGTTAAAAGAAAGCAACGTAAAGCTAATCTTAACTCCGGTTCACGACGTATCGTCTTTGCAAAAAAGCTTTTTGATATATAAAGACGTAGCAAGCGCGAAAACCGATAGCGACAAGATCAAAATTTTACGAAAATATTTTGCGGACGACTATAAGGTGGCAGACGGTGCAGTCAGTGACGCAGACGTAAAAGCGATGGATAATTTAAGACAAAAATACTCCGCCGCCGGCGTTCGCTCCGTGCCTTTCATAGTAAATCTAAGCGACCTACAAAAATAATGTCTAACGCAAATTTGAGCTAAATTTGACAAATTTAGCTCAAAAAGCCCCGGAGTTACATAAAATATACATTTTTAACTTGATATGAAGTATTAAAATTTAAGCTAAATTTCAGGTTATCTTAACTATTTATTAAGTTTCGTAATTAATCTAATATTTTTACTTCATTTATTCTCAAAATATGCTAAATTTGCACAGTGATATTTTAAAATATGCAAGTGCCCTAAAATACGCGCCTGTAAGGCGCACTACGCCTAGGAAATATGCAAAATTTGAACAATATCTTTCTAAAAACGTCTCAAAAATTTCAAATTTGGGATTAATAAGGAGAAAACATGCAAGGATCAAGACGAGATTTCCTCAAAAAATCTCTGAAGGTCGGCGCGGTAGGCGGGACTGTATTGGCCACCGCAGCTATCGCAAAACCGACTAGCGATGAGCTTGCTCCTGACGACAACGGCGTAGTTGTCGGCAAGTCGAGCAAAAAAGAGGTGCTTTACAAAAAAAGCAAAGAGTGGGAATACTACTATAAGATCGCTTACTAAGGGAGAAAACCATGAGTGATTCACGCATAGGAAGACGCTCGTTTTTAAAGCTTGCCGCTCTTGGTGCCGGTAGCACGATGGCATTTGGCGAAAACGAGACGTTTAGAAAGGCAACCAACGAGGAGATAAAAAATCCTTACGAAGGTTCAAAAAAAGTTAGAACGATTTGTTCTATTTGTTCGGCGGGCTGCGGTATCGAAGCCGAGGTAAAAGACGGAGTATGGGTGCGCCAAGATATGGCTATGTTCCATCCGATATCTCAAGGTTCGCACTGCTCTAAGGGAATCGATCAGATCGACCTTACGAAATCAAAACAACGCATCAAATTTCCGATGAAAAAAGTAAACGGAAAATGGGAGCGCATCAGCTGGGAACAAGCCGTAAACGAAATCGGCGATAAAATGCTACAAATCCGTAAAGAAGACGGTCCTGATAGCGTAGTTTTCTTGGGTTCGGCTAAATTTAACAACGAGCAAAGTTATTATTTCCGCAAATTTGCGGCGTTTTGGGGCACAAACAGCAACGATCACGTAGCACGCATTTGACATAGCGCAACAGTCGCCGGTGTGGCGAATACTTGGGGTTATGGCGCGATGACGAATCACTTCGGAGATATGACGGCAAATTCAAAAGCGATCTTTTGTATCGGTGCGAATTCGGCTGTAGCAAATCCCGTCGGCGGTATGAAGCATATGTTGCAAGCCAAAGATAGAAACAACGCAAAATTAATCGTAGCGGATCCGAATTTTACTAAAACGGCTGCGCACGCGGATCTTTACTTGCGTCAGCGTTCAGGAACGGACGTGGCTCTTATTTATGGACTTATTCACATTATCCTTAAAAACGGCTGGGAAGATAAAGAATTTTTAGAAAACAGAACCTATGGTATCGAAGAGGTTAGAAAAGAGGCCGAACACTGGACTCCTGAGCTTACTTCGGACGTTACGGGCGTACCTGTAGACAGACTAATGCAAGCCGCGCACATAATGGCTCACAATAAACCGGGAACGGTTATCTGGGCTCTAGGCATCACTCAGCACTCCGTAGGCACGTCAAATACCAGAATTTTACCTATCCTTCAACTAATCCTAGGCAATATGGGTAAACCTGGCGGCGGCTGTAATATCATTCGCGGTCACGATAACGTTCAGGGCTCTACCGATATGGGTAACCTTTCAGACACTCTTCCTATGTATTACGGACTAGGAGACGCCTCGTGGAAATACTACTGCAAAGGCTGGGGTGTTGATTACGATGAGTTTATCAAACGATTCGCGGTTTCGACAAAAGAGCCGAAACAGGGCGGCGCTCCGGTAAAAAATACCGTATTTGAAGAGTATTTTTATCATGATCCGCAAAATCCGGAAGATAGAAACTGGAGAAACGAAAAGGGCTGGTCGCTATCAAAATGGTGGCAGGGCGTCTTAAAAGAAGAAAAAACATATACTAGCGGTAAGCTTCGCGTTCTTTGGGTACAAGGAACCGGTCTAACTTCTATGGCGCACTTAACTAAAATTCAACAAGCCGTCGATAAATTAGACTTACTAGTCATAGCCGAACCTTTCGTCAACGAAGTCGCGATTTTAAGCGATAGAAAAGACGGAATTTATATCTTGCCGGTGGCTACCGCGTTTGAAAACGAGGGGCATTTAAGCTCTACGAATCGCTCCGGCCAGTGGCGAACTAAGGTAGTAGATCCGCTTTACGAAAGTAAGCCCGATCAAGAGGTTATGTTTGCATTCGCTAAAAAATTCGGCTTTTACGACGAATACGTCCGCGGCATGAAGATGGATATCGTGGACCGCGAGATAAAGCAGGTAAAAGACGACTTCGTATGGCCTGACGATGCAACAAACGAAATCGCTCGCATAGGAAATTCGATCGGATGCGGTGGTAGAACGGCCGAGATGTTTAGAAGGCATCAGGCTAACTGGCAAAATTTCGATCCCGATACGTTAATGGGTATCGGCGGAGAAGTAAAAGGCGAGTACTACGGTAAACCTTGGCCTGCATGGGATACTAAACACCCTGGTACGCCGATACTTTACGACATGAGTAAGCCTTATACAGAAGGCGGTAGCGGATTTAGAAATCGCTTCGGCTTAGAGCATAACGGCGTTAGCCAGCTAGCTAGCGAGGATGCAACCTTAGTCGGCTCGCAGGTAAAAGGCGGCTATCCGCAAATAACCAAAGAAAATATCGAAAAAGTACTAGGCATCACGCTAACCGAAGAGGAAAAAGCTAAAATGGGCGCTAGCTGGAGCATGGACTATAGCGGACTTATCTTAGAAAAATGCCGCGAAAAAGGCGTAGTGCCTTACGGTAACGCAAGAGCTAGAATGATCGTTTGGGAATTCCTAGATCCGATCCCTAAACACCGCGAGCCTATCCACTCTCCGCGCTGGGATTTGGTACAAAAATACCCGACTTTTGACGATCAGGCTAGAAATTTCCGCGTCGAGACTAAATTTAAGTCCGAACAACAAGCAAAAGACTGGAGTAAGGAATTCCCTATCGTATTTAGCACATTGCGCGTAGTAAATTTAAGCGGCGCGGGAATGATAGAGCGAACGAGCAAGTATCTAGCGGCGATCACGCCTGAGATGTTTGCTAACGTCCACCCTGAGCTTGCCCTAAAATACGGCATCCAAGATCGCGATATGATGTGGATCCACTCTCCGCAAGGCACTAAGATCAAGGTTCGTTGCTATCATACTCAGATGGTTACGCCGGACAGAATTTGTATGCCGTATAACTTCGCGGGCGTTATGCAAGGCGTGAGCCTAGAAGACCGCTATCCTGAGGGTACTAAGCCTTATACGATCGGCGAGAGCTTTAATACCGTAACAAACTACGGCTTTGATCCGGTTACTCAAATTTCAGAATTTAACGCAGGTCTTTGCCGCATAGAAAAAGCTGAAGAGAACACCTTTAAAACATCGTTTTATCACGAGTATGGCGAGAGAGACGCCCTAGGTAAAGAGTAAGGAGAGAAAAATGGCAAGAATGAAATTTTTTGTAGATACTAATAGATGTATCAGCTGCTTTGGATGTCAAGTCGCCTGCTCTTCTGCTCACGAGCTTCCAGTTGGAATTTATAGAAGAAAGGTTATCACGCTTCACGATGGTATTGAGGGTAAAGAGGTCTCAACTACTATCGCGTGCCAGCACTGCACCGACGCTCCTTGCGAGCAAGTTTGTCCGGTGGATTGTTTTTACATCAGAGCCGACGGTATAGTGCTTCACGATAAAAACAAATGCATCGGCTGCGGATACTGCCTATACGCATGTCCGTTTGGCGCGCCGCAGTTTCCTAGAGACGGAGCATTCGGCATAAAAGGCGCTATGGATAAGTGCACCATGTGTGCGGGAGGCCCTGAGGAGACGAACTCTCACGAGGAGCTTCATATGTACGGCCAAAACCGCATCTCAGAGGGCAAAGTCCCTATGTGCGCCGCCGTTTGCGCCACCAACGCGCTACTAGTAGGCGACGCCGCAGACGTGTCAAACGTATATCGCAAACGCGTTATGCTAAGACAAGCGGGCGCTACTATCTAACTCAAATTCGGGGGCGACTCGCTCCCGAAATTTCTTTCAAATTTTACTCCTTAAATTTACTCAAATTTCAAAGTCGGATCAATCTAATAATCAAAAAATATAGCTTGTTGATAATATTGATACTTGATAGCCGTTTTTATTTTCGCTAAAGTTTTTAAATGGTAAAATAGCCACTTAAAACATATTTTATCGGAGTTTTTTATGAGCAAATTTTTAAAATTTATACTCGCGCTTTTTATCCCTTTTATGCTAAATGCAGCCGATACCGACTACGGCCCTGAGATACAGAGCATAAAAGATTCATTCGTAAGTATCATTCAGCAGTATAAAGAGGGCAAGATCGACGAGGCAAAAACCGCTACGCAAAATGCTTATTTTGGGCATTTTGAAAATATCGAAGCGGCGATCAGGGTAAATTTGGGGCAGAAAAAAGCCTACTCGATGGAGTCTAAATTCGGCAAAATCCGCAAAGCCATCATCGCCAAAAAACCGGTAGAAGAGATACAAGCTATAATGGACGATCTAAATAAAGAGATGGATGAGGTTTTGCCCGTCATAAACACCGGTCACAAGCTAGTGGGCGAGTACTCCGATCCTAAAAACGCAGATGCCGCGCAGACTGCTAAAGCTACTGAGGCTAGCCAAACTACGGCGCAGCCTGCAAGCATCGCCGCTATCGAGCCGCACTGGCAAGTGGTTTATAACGACATAAAAACAGCCCTTAGCGCTGCGGGCGCGGCTTACGAAAAGGGCGACAAAGACGCAGCAAAACAGCAGATAAACAACAAAGCCAAATTTGAGCTATATCGCAACACGAAGTTAGAAGAGGCTATCCGTAGATTTATAAACGGCGGTCAGGGTATCGACGGCGACATCCAAAAGCGAATGGGTTCGGCGATAATAGCGATAAACAACGATGTAGCCGCCGACGTACTAAAGTCAAATTTGGAAGAGCTTGATGCGCTGATATACGAAAACGTCGCCAAGCTACCTATGGACTCGGGCTCGCTAGCTACCAACGTAGTTTTGCCTGATAGCGCCGAGGATGACGCGGCTACTGATTTTGCGCCGGTGGTTGCAAACATAAAGGCAAAAATCGCCGACGCGATCAAACTTTACGCCGCAAAAGACGTAGCTAAAGCTATGAGCGATGCGCAGGATATTTACTTCGACGAGTTCGAAGGTAGCGGCATGGAAAACAAAGTAGGCGCGATAGACGTAGGCCTAAAAACTAAGATAGAAGGAAATTTCGGCGAAGTAGTCGCGCTGATGAAGGCGGGCGTGAGCGTCGAGAGACTCCAGCAAGCAGCCGATAACCTAGGCGCAAATTTAGACGCCGCGTTAGAAAAAACAAGCGGCAGTAGCTCGCCTTGGGCGCTATTTGTTTACGCGCTTACGGTCATACTTCGCGAGGGATTTGAGGCGCTTATCATCGTGGCGGCAGTCGTGGCGTATCTGCTAAAAACCGGCAACGAAAAGCGCATGAGTATCGTTTATAGCTCGCTTGGCGTAGCGGTCGTGCTAAGCTTTGTTATGGCGTGGATTATGAATTTGATATTTGCCGGCGCTGCAGGTCAAAAAAGAGAGGTGATGGAGGGCGCGGTGATGCTTATCGCCGTGGGACTACTCTTTTACGTCGGTTTTTGGCTGCTTTCAAACGCAGGCGCGAAAAAATGGAGCAAATATATCCAAAGTCACGTCAGCGAGTCGATATCGGCTGGTTCTGCTAAGGCGCTTTGGTGGACGGTGTTTTTAGCCGTATTTAGAGAGGGTGCGGAGACCGTGCTTTTCTATCAGGCGCTGATTTTCGACGCTAAAGATAGCGCGGGCTACTCGATGATAGCGCTGGGATTTGTAGTGGGGCTAGTCGTCTTGTTTGTTACTTACTACGTGTTTAAAATTTTTGCTATCAAAATCCCGATCAAGCCGTTTTTCTTGGTCACTTCGGCGATCATCTTTTATATGTCGATCGTGTTTGTGGGCAAGGGGCTTATGGAGTTCGTCGAGGGTAAAATTTTCGTTCCGACTAAGATCGAGGGCTTCCCGACTATCGAATGGCTAGGCATTTATCCGTATTACGAGAGCTTGATACCGCAGGCTATCATGGTAGCGGCGCTAATCATCGGCGTAATCATAATGAAAAACAAGCAAGCCAAAGAGGCTTAAATTTTGCGTTTCTAGCTTTCGCGGGTTGCCGCGAAGCTTAAAAATAAATTTACAAACCAATTAAAGGAGAGAACATGAACAAATTTGTTAAAACAGCTTTGGCATTTAGCCTTGCTGCAACAGTAGCCGTAGCAGGCGAGTTTCCTATCGGCGATCCGGTAGAGATCAACGGTATGGAGATAGCTGCCGTTTATCTAGAGCCTATCGACATGGAGCCAAAAGGCATCGACCTAGCTCCAAGCAAAGCCGACATCCACCTAGAGGCCGACATCCACGCTATCGAGGGAAACAAAAACGGCTTTGCGGCTGGCGAGTGGATCCCTTATCTAAAAGTTAATTACGAGTTAAAAAACCTAGATAACGGCAAAGTTAAAAAAGGCACATTTATGCCTATGGTCGCTCAAGACGGCCCTCACTACGGCGCTAACCTAAAAATGGACGCTGGCGTGGGCAACTACGAGCTAAAATTTCATATAGAAAATCCTGAAAAACAAGGCTTCGGTCGCCATGCGGACAAAGAAACGGGCGTAGGTAAATGGTTTGAGCCGTTCACCACGACTTATAAATTCCAATACACAGGCGCGCCTGCTAAATAATTCGGGCTTAGAGCGGCTGAGTCCGCTCTAAATTTTATTCAAATTCTCAAATTACAGGGCTGATCATGTCTATATATTTCGTCCAAGTTATCTCATCGTTACTGGGATTTGTCCTTTTTGCAGCGTTAAACAACGACAAAAAGAGCCTAAAAGCGCTGTTTCTACCCTCGGTTTTGGGTATTGCTGCAGGCATAGTCGTTTTTAAGATCGCTAGACTCATGCTTCACGACGCCGGGGTGAAAATGGTGTTTGACGCGGCTACTTTGGTATTTTTGCTAGTTAGCGCGCTTTGGATTTTTATCAAATTTAACCCTGCAAAGATGATAACGTTTTTCGCCTTGGGTGCGGGCTACGGTCTAACCTATGCTCACGCGGGCGCGAATTTTCCGGTATTTGCAGGCGAGCTACTCGATACGCAGTCCATCATCAGCTTATTTTTGATGATATTTGCATTTTTGCTTTTACTGATTTTATTTTTCGTCGTTTCAAATTTAAAAGAGTGCCTGTGCAAGCATGTCTTATGGACGTTTTCGCTTCTTTCGCTTGCGGTTTTGATAGTGCAGGCTCTTTCAAACACGGGGCTTGAGTTTATGCGGGCGGGTATGATTCCTACATATCCGTGGGCGCTCTCGCTCGTGGCTAAGGGCATTTACTATACGACCTTTTCGCAGTATTTTTTCATCTTTTTAGTTTTAGTCTTGGCGGTTATAAATTTCAAAAAACGTCCCGCCCCGCTCGTAAAATCGGTCGTGGGCTCAAACAAATTTAGATTTAACAACGCGGCTAGAAATTTCATGGCGGCAAATTCAAAAAGTAGCGCGGCGATCGTTATTACGGCTCTGATTTTTGGGCTTTACTACGACCTGCACGCGTCTAAACCGCCCGAGATCTCAGACCCTATTATTGTCGAGCCCGTAAATAACGAGTTTAAATTTGACGTCGAAAAACTCGCCGACAACGAACTTCACCGCTACGCCTACATAAACGACGAGGGCAGAGAGATAAGGTTTTTCCTCTTAAACCGCTTTGCCGACCGCGCTTCGCCGATCATCGTCTTTGACGCATGCGCGATATGCGGCGATATGGGCTATATCAAAAAGGGCGCCGATCTCATCTGTATCTCTTGCAACGTGCGCATTTTCTTACCGTCAGTCGGCAAAGAGGGCGGCTGCAACCCGATACCTATGCCTTTTGAATTTGACGGCAAATTCGTAACCGTAACGCTCGATACCATCCAAAGCGGTGCGAACTACTTCTCAAAAGTCATCGAAAAAATGGTGCTAGATCCGGTAAGCCGCAAAAAAGTAAGCAACATCGGCTCGAAATCTTATTTATACTACAACAGGACGTATTTCTTTGAAAACGAAAAAACTCAGGCGGAATTTGAAGCCAACCCTGAAAAATACGTCGATATAAACGGGACTTTAAAATGAAAAATATGCAACTAAGGCTTATAAAAAGCTCGATCACTGGCTCGAAGGTGCAAAAAGGTATGGCTTTTATCACTATACTTTTGGCGACGGTTTTGATCGCTTGTATGCTAAATATCACGCTAAAAATCGGCGATCAGATCGCTAGCGAGCTGCGCGGCTACGGCTCAAATATCGTCGTCTTGCCAAAGGGCGAAGCGCTAGCTATCGAGATCGAGGGTAAAAATTTCACTCCGCTAAAATCGCAAAACTACCTAAACGAAGAGGATTTGCATAAGGTAAAGGAAATTTTCTGGCGAAACAACATCGTGGCGTTTGCACCGTTTTTAAACGGCGAGGTAAAAGACGCTAACGGCGAAAAATACCAAATCACGGGCACTTGGTTTGACAAATTTGCAAACGTGGCTGATGAGCCGGAGTTTAAAACTGGCGTGAAAACGCTATTTGGTTTTTGGGCGGTTGATGGCAAATGGATAGAGGACGACGATGTGCAAAACGTGCTCGTAGGCGAAAATTTAGCGGCAAAGCGAAATTTGAGCGTCGGCGGCGAGCTAAATTTAAACGGACGTAGCGTAAAAATAGCGGGCATCCTAAAAGGAGCCGGCGAGGAGAGCTATAAGATCGTAACCTCGCTAAAGCTTGCCCAAGAGCTTCTAAATAAGCCCGGACAGTACTCAAAAGCCGAGGTTTCAGCGATGACGATCCCAGAAAACGACCTCTCCGTCAAGGCTAGGCGAAACCTCGATAACCTAGATAGCGCCGAATACGATATGTGGTACTGCTCGGCCTACGTTAGCTCCATAGCCTATCAGATCGAGGAGAACTACGCGGGCGTTGCAGCAAAGGCGATGATGCAGGTAAGCGACGCTGAGAGTAATATCGTAAAAAAAATCCAAAGCCTAATGGGTATCGTTAGCGTCATCGCGCTGGCGGTCTCCTCTATCGGCATTACATCGCTGATGACTAGCGAAATTTACAGACGCAAAAAAGAGATCGGCCTGCTAAAAGCCATAGGCGCTAGCAACTTTGAAATTTACGCCCTTTTTGCGAGCGAAAGCCTAGTAGTGGCGTTTTTCGCGGGCATTTTGGGGGCGTTTTTGGGCTACGCGCTAAGCTACATAATCGCTTACAGTATCTTTGGCTACGGCATCGGCATCGCGTGGATCGTGCTTCCGCTTAGTATCGCTTTTGCGCTTCTTATCTCGATCGCGGGCTCGCTCGTGCCGATGAGAAGCGTAGTTAAACTTTTGCCTGCGGAGGTGCTATATGATCGCAAATAAGGGCTTTTTTTATAACGTCATCTTTAAAAGCCTGCGCTTTGGCGCGGCTAGAGTGGGCGTCATCATCGTCTCTATCTTGCTTGGCGCGTGCGTGACGGCGGCCTTTGTAAACGTATATCTGGATATCGACTCAAAAGTAAGCAAGGAGCTAAAAAGCTACGGTGCTAACGTGGTTTTCGCTCCCGCAGACCCCGTTAGCGACGCGGTAAACGAGGCTAAATTTAACGAAAAGATCGCCAAAATCCCGAGCGACAAGCTAATCGGGCAGAGCGGATATCTTTTCACGCAGGTAAATATCGGTCCTACGACCGCGATTGCTATGGGCGTCAAATTTAGCGATCTAACGCGGGTTAAGCCGTTTTTGGAGGTTAAAGAAGGGCAGGGCATAACGCTTGATTTTGACGAGAGAAACGCGCTAATCGGCACCGATCTAGCTAAACAAAGCGGCTTTAAGGTCGGCGACACGATCGAAGTGAGGCAAATCGGAGCGAACGCGGGCGAAAAAGTAAAGATCCGTGGCATCGTGCAAGACGGCGACAAGGAGGACTCGCTACTCATCATCTCGCTACCTCTAGCGCAAAAGATAGCAAACGAGCCAAACACGCTAAACTACGCCGAGGCCGTAGTGACGGGCAAATTTGACTACATAAACGAGCTTGGCAAGAGCCTTAGCGACGAGCAAATTTCGGTTAAACCCGTGGCTAAAATTTCAAAATCAGAGGGTCTGATTTTAGACAAAATTAAGCTTTTGATGGCGCTAGTTAGCTTTGTCATCTTGCTTATCACTTCAATGTGCGTAAACACGACTCTAAGCGCGATTTTGTTTTCGCGTTCAAAGGAGATCGCGCTGCTTAGAGCACTTGGAGCTAGTAAGAAAAACGTGTTAAATTTGTTCGGCGTCGAGACCTTCGTCACGGCGCTTGCGGCGGCTTTGGCGGGTGCTATTTTAGGCTATGGTTTGGCGCAAATTTTAGGCTACGCGATTTTTGATTCGAGCATCGATTTTAGATTTATGAGCATACCGATAGCGATGGTTATCTCGCTCGTTTTTGCGGGCGTGGCCTCGATCTATCCGATCAAACGGGCGCTAGAAAATAAGATGGCCGATATTTTAAGAGGAGAATAATATGCAGTACGCGATAAGATTAAACGGGATAGAAAAAAGATTTGGCGAAGTAAGAGCGCTGGAGAGCATTACCTTTGACGTAAATGCCGGCGAATGGGTTAGCATAATGGGTCCAAGCGGTAGCGGTAAAAGTACGCTGGTAAATATCCTCTCGCTTATGGACGAGCCAACCGCAGGCACGTACACGCTAGGCGGAGACGACGCTAGCAGACTTAGCGACGAGGAGACGCTCAAATTTCGCCGCGAAAAGATCGGGCTAATATTTCAGCAGTTTCACCTCATCCCCTACCTAAACTGCGTCGAAAACGTGATGATAGCGCAGTACTATCACAGTAGTGTGGACGAAGAGGACGCTAAAAAGGCGCTCGAGCGCGTTGGACTGGGACATAGGCTAGATCACCGTCCGAGTCAGCTTAGCGGCGGCGAGCAGCAGCGTCTGTGCATCGCGCGCGCCCTGATCAACGATCCTGATATCTTGATAGCCGACGAGCCGACTGGTAACCTAGACGAAGCCAACGAGCGCGTAGTTTTGGAGCTGTTTCAAAAACTGCGAAGCGAGGGCAAAACCATCCTGCTCATCACGCATAACCCCGATCTTGGGCAGTTTGGCGATAAGATCGTCTATCTAAGGCACGGCAAGATGGAAAATATCCACTACGTGAGCGACGGCGAGCGCGCGGAGGCATGCGAGAGGCTAGCGAGCGAGCCAAAGGGTCAAACCGCCTTTGCGACGGTTTAAATTTGGGAGAGTTATGATAAAAAAATATATACTTTTAGTTTTTGCGGCGGCGATGATAGCTGGCTGCGGAAATAGCGGCTTTGACAAACACCACATCAGCCTAAACTCGCCAAAGGGTGTAGATACGCACTATTTCCCGGAGGGCAGGCGACTTAAAACGGACGGCAAGCCCTATATGCTCTTTTTCTTTGGCACATCCTGCGGCGCCTGCGTAGCACAAGCTCCGATCGTAAATGAAATTTACTCCGAGTTTAAGGACAAATTTGGTGTTTACGGGATATTTGGACCGAGTCTTGGATTTGATAAAGATATCGACATGGTAAGGCAGCATCATATCGACTACGACGTGATTAGCGATAAAGTTTCGGTCGATTATTTCAGCAAGGCCGTCGGCGGTGTGATGGGCGTGCCTGCGATCTTCGTCTTTGACGGCGAGGGTAATCTCAAAAAGCGCTTCATCGGACTCACTCCAAAAGCCACTCTTGAAAACGAGATCAAGCTGGTATTATAAATTTACTCAAACGTAAAGATTTAGTAGTAAAATACGCTTAAATTTGATCCTAAATTTGACCCGTCCGCGTTAAATTTGCGGCGGTCAAATTTGAGCGAGGAGACCCGAAATGAAACTAAAAATTTTCTCTATTTTGCTATTTGCGATTTTTTTCGTAGGTTGCGGCGAGCCCCGCACGCCCGAGCTTTACGCTAGAAGCACGATGCCTATTTTTATAACAAACGGCGACGTAAAAAAAGCCTCGCGCAGCGTCTACGTTTACTTTAAAAACTCCTGCGGCTACGCAAACACGCTAGAAAATACCGTGCGAAACAAGCTACTGCAAAACGGCTTTACCCAAAGCATGGATCAAAAGAGCGCCGATATCGTGATAATGGGCGATTTTGCGAGCTTGCAGCGCTTTGAGCGACGCGAACGCCTGCGCGCGTATATGAGCATGGGCTACGGCTGGGGCGGCTACGGATACAGGCGTAGCATGGGCTTTGGCATGCTTTTTGGCGACCCGTTTGACGACGATTTTTACGACAGGACGGATTATTATCTTTACAGAGCCTTTATCAGCGTGATGATCCGCGCAAACGGCAGCGAGCAAAGGACAAATCTCGAGATCGAAAGCGGGCAGAATCTTTATTCGCCAAGTTATATAATCCCATACATAGAAGAAAAGGCGGCGACGCAGATACTTAGTTTCTTTTATCCTTAGTGGCTTGTCTCGCGAGTGCTTTTCCGAGATTTCGCAAAATTTTCGCTCCGCAGGCTATATGCCTAGCGCACGCTCAATTTTGCTTCAAAACTCGAAAAATCATCTCGCGATAC
>NZ_CALIAV010000100.1 GCF_938045625.1 uncultured Campylobacter sp. | reverse complement strand
ATAATTTATCTGCATTTTCTTACTATTATATATTTGATTGCATTAAGAAATTTGTACCCGTATAGCTACGATAACATATCACAAATACTTGTTTCAGAAAATTTAGATAGCTTTTTATTTTTGCAAGCTAAAGAATAAATACGATAGGCATCAGAAAATAACTAAAAATCTATATTATGTTTAAGAAGCAACAAATACTCAACAAAAAAGTGAGATTAAATTCATATATTCCAAAAGAATGTCCCCAGCGAGATTCGAACTCACGGCCTCAGAATTAGGAATTCTGCGCTCTATCCAGCTGAGCTATGAGGACAAAAATATGAAATTTGTAAAAAAATGCCATTTTAACCGCAAATGGCAAAACGGGGATTAAATTTAAAGGCGAGGATTTACATCCCCGCCAAATTCGGCTTAGCCGTTTCTTTTCTTGATGATCTCTTCACTGACGTTCTTTGGAACTTCCTCGTAGTGGTCAAATTCCATAGAATAAGTCGCGCGACCTTGCGTCATAGAGCGAAGGTCCGTAGAGTAACCAAACATCTGAGCTAGCGGGCAGAAAGCCGTGATGATCTTGCTTCCGTTGCGCTCGTCCATAGAGTTTACTTGTCCGCGGCGTTTATTTAGGTCACCGATAACGTCGCCCATATAGTCCTCAGGCGTCTCAACCTCTACCTTCATCATAGGCTCAAGGATAACTGCGCCTGCTTTTCTAGCACCTTCTTTGAAGCCCATAGATGCGGCAAGCTTAAACGCCATTTCAGATGAGTCGACTTCGTGGTAACTACCGTCAAATAGGGTAACTTTAACGTCCTCAACAGGATAGCCGGCAAGTACGCCATTTTGAAGCGCCTCTTTGCAGCCTTTTTCAACCGCAGGGATGTACTCTTTAGGAACTACGCCGCCTTTGATGTCGTTAACGAACTCAAATCCGCTAGCCGCAGGTAGCGGCTCAAGGCGCAAGAATACGTGCCCGTACTGACCGCGACCACCTGATTGCTTAGCATATTTATACTCTTGCTCAACGGTTTTGCGGATAGTCTCGCGGTATGCAACTTGCGGTTGACCTACTTCGGCATCGACCTTAAATTCGCGTAGCATTCTATCTACGATGATCTCAAGATGAAGCTCGCCCATGCCGCTGATGATAGTTTGACCGCTCTCTTCATCGGTGCCTACTCTAAAGCTTGGATCTTCTTGAGCTAGTTTTTGAAGCGCGATGGCCATTTTTTCTTGGTCGGCTTTAGTTTTTGGCTCGACAGCAACGCTGATAACCGGCTCAGGGAAGTCCATCTTTTCAAGGATGACCTTATCTTTTTCGCTAGCTAACGTATCGCCTGTTAGAGTATTTTTTAGACCCACAACCGCACCGATCTCTCCTGCGTGAAGAACCGAAATTTCCTCACGTTTGTTTGAGTGCATTTTTAGCAGACGGCCGATTCTTTCTTTATTGTCTTGAACGGTGTTGTAAGCATAGCTACCGCTCTCAAGGCTACCGCGATAAACGCGGATGAATGTAAGCTGTCCAACAAACGGGTCGGTCATAATCTTAAACGCAAGAGCTGCAAATTCGCCGTTATCGGTGCTTTCTACCGTTACTTCGCTACCGTCTTCATAAACGCCCTTAATCGCCTCGATCTCATCCGGTGCAGGCAAATACGCTACTACCGCATCAAGTAGCGGCTGGATGCCTTTATTTTTAAATGCCGTTCCGCAAAGCATCGGAGTTATCGTCATTCTTAAGCAGCCTGCTTTGATCCCTTTTTTGATCTCCTCTTCGCTTAGCTCCTCGCCAGAGAAAAATTTCTCCATCAAGCTATCGTCGGTTTCAGAAACCGCTTCGATTAGTTTCGCGCGATACTCCTCGGCTTTATCTTTTACCTCTGCAGGGATTTCTATCTCTTTATAATCGGTCGGTTTCTTGTCGTCTTCCCAAACGTAAGCTTTCATCTTAACAAGATCGACCACGCCTCTAAAGTTATCCTCTGCACCGATAGGAATTTGAATAGGCACCGGATTTGCTTTTAGGCGGTTTCTGATTTGAGACTCGACGTTAAAGAAATTTGCGCCGATTCTGTCCATTTTATTTACAAAAACGATTCTTGGGACATGATATTTATTTGCTTGTCTCCAAACGGTCTCAGACTGAGGCTGTACGCCGCCGACTGAGCAGAATACTGAAACAGCGCCGTCAAGAACGCGCATAGAACGCTCGACTTCGATAGTAAAGTCGACGTGGCCCGGAGTGTCGATCAAATTTATCTGGTGATCTTTCCAAAAGCAAGTGGTCGCCGCAGACGTAATAGTGATGCCGCGCTCTTTTTCTTGTTCCATCCAGTCCATTGTAGCAGCGCCATCGTGAACCTCGCCGATCTTGTGGCTCATACCAGTAAAGAACAAAATTCTTTCGCTGGTCGTAGTTTTACCAGCATCGATGTGAGCAGCGATACCGATGTTTCTAACCATATGTAAAGGGGTTTTTCTATCTGCCATACTAGCCTCCTCTTACCAGCGGTAGTGAGCAAACGCTTTGTTAGCCTCTGCCATTTTATAGGTGTCTTCCTTCTTCTTGAAAGACGCGCCTTTTGAATTTGCTGCATCAAGTAGCTCGTTAGCTAGCTTGTCTATCATCGTTCTTTCGCTTCTTTTTCTAGCAAAACCGATGATCCAGCGGATAGCAAGAGCTTGCTGGCGAGCCGGACGAACTTCTACCGGTACTTGGTAGGTAGCACCGCCGACGCGACGAGATTTAACCTCCATAAGAGGCTTAATGTTTTCGATAGCATCGTTAAACACGTCTATACCTTTTACGTCGCCGCTTTTTTTCTCGATAGCTTTGATAGCGCCGTACATGATCTCGGTAGCGACGCTTTTTTTGCCGTCGTACATAAGAGAGTTAATAAATTTAGTGATTACCTTATTGCCGTAAATTGGATCCGGCATTACTTCCCTGACGGGAGCTTTTCTTCTTCTCATTTGATTATTCCTTCAAATTTTATAAATTTTACTCAAACCTATGCCGCTAATGGCATGGTCTGCGAACCTAAATTTTTATTTCTTTTTACCTGCTGCGGCTGCTGCTTGACCAGGTTTTGGACGTTTAGCGCCGTATTTTGAGCGAGAAACTGTTCTCTTCGCAACGCCAGCTGTATCAAGAGCGCCGCGTACGATGTGGTATTTAACACCCGGTAAGTCTTTAACACGGCCGCCGCGCACTAGCACGATGCTGTGCTCTTGTAGGTTGTGGCCTTCGCCGCCGATATAGCTGATCACTTCAAATCCGCTTGTAAGCCTAACTTTGGCAACTTTTCTCAAAGCCGAGTTTGGTTTTTTAGGAGTCGTAGTATAGACCCTAGTGCAAACTCCTCTTCTTTGAGGACACTCTTTTAGCGCTGGAGATTTTGACTTAAAAGTCACTTTCTTGCGCTCTTTTCTGACCAATTGATTAATGGTTGGCACAGTAATTCCTTTCGACTAAATTTATTAAAAAGACTTGATTTTATTTAAATTTGGCTTAATATAAGGTAAATTTCATCTTTAATGCTGAATTTTATCGCACTAATCTTTTCTAATCGCGTATTTTCCGCTTCCGTTAAAGATGATGCAGAGCGACAAGGCGATGTAAAGATATAAAATTTCAGCCTTAAAGCCGCCGACGTTTGCAAGCTCCAGTCAATTTCCGAGTCCGTGATAGGCGTACATTATCGTTAGGCTCGTACCGATAACGAGCTGCTCCAATCCTTGAAAATATCCCTAAAATTATCATTATCGGCGCAACAACCTCGCCTATATAGGAGCCGTAAGCCACAATCTCAGGCAAGCCGGCTTTTTGTTAAAATACTTTTTACGCCGCCTATGCCATGTGAAATTTTCGCAAAGCCATGCATAAAAAGACAGACACCAAGCCCTAGTCTCGCAAATAAAATTCCTAAATCGAAATTTTTCATTTTTACTCCAAATTTTCAAATTTAAAGGATGGATTTTATCTGATTAGTTTTAAGGCGAGGTAAATTTAAGCCCCGCCGATTTTGGCGAGGCTTGTGGGGTTAAATTTTAGTTTTGTTTTAGCTTGATCTTTTGATCTTGATAAAGACCTGTTCCGACAGGGATCATGCGTCCTAGGATGACGTTTTCTTTTAGATCCTCGAGGTGGTCGATCTTAGCTGCGATCGAAGCCTCAGTTAGAACCTTAGTCGTCTCTTGGAACGATGCGGCCGAGATCACGCTATCGCTTCCGATAGCAGCGCGCGTAACGCCTAGCAAGATAGGCTCGGCGATCGCAGGATTGCCGCCCATTCGCATTATGCGCTCGTTTTCTTCCTTAAATCTCGTTCGAGAGATCATATCGCCGGTGATGAAATTCGTATCGCCGCTATCTACTATCTTAACCTGACGAAGCATCTGAGAAACGATGATCTCGATGTGCTTATCGGCGATCGCAACGCCTTGAGAGCGGTAAACTTGCTGAATTTCGCTGATCAAATAATAGTGTAGCGCCTTTTCGCCCAAAATTCTCAAAACGTCGTGGCTTGAAATTAGTCCGTCGGTTAGCTTCTCGCCCGCGTGGATAAATTCGCCGTCGCGGACTTGAATTTGACGAGTTTTATCTATCAAATACTCGGCAGTCGCGCCGTCGTCGGCCTCGATCACGATGCGCTCTTTGGAGCGAAGCGGTTTTTCAAATCTTACGGTGCCGTCGATTTCAGCGATGATAGCCGTATTTTTCGGACGTCTAGCCTCAAATAGCTCAGATACGCGCGGCAAACCGCCCGTGATGTCTTTTGACTTCGCGACGGCTTTAGGCGTCTTAGCTAGGATATCAGCCTGCTTCACCACTTCGTCGTTACTTACAAATATCGCGGTTTTTGGCTCTAGCTGATAACGGATCATTTTGCCCTCATCGGTACTGATCACGATCGTAGGCTTGATGCCCGAAGGTAGATACTCGTTGATAACCAAACGGCTCTGGCCGGTTGCCTCGTCGTACTGCTCGGCGGCGCTATAGCCTGGCTCGATATCTTCGTATGTCACCCTACCTGCAGCCTCTGCGATGATTGGCGTAGAGTACGGATCCCACTCAGCTATGACGGTTTTCTCTTGGCTTTCAGGCTCAGAGATGACCGCTTTGCTATCTACGATGTCGCTATCGTTTGCTTTGATGATAGAGTTTCGCGGGATATAGTAACGAACCGCCTCTCTGTCGTCCTCGTCCGCAACCACGACAAATAATCCTTTTTCCGTTACGACGTGGCCTTTTTTGATATTTCTTAAGCGCTCTAAATAATCGCCTTTTAGGATATAAAATTTAAGCACGCCGTTTGCGCCCGCAAGGATTTTCTTAGCGATCGGCTCGCCGTCTTCTACCTTTATCTCGCTCGCAAACGGGATACGTTTCGGTACGTTCCAGCCCTCTTTGATAACCTCGGCGATACTTTCATTCTCTTTAACCGAATCGCCGTCGGCATAAGGGATGTAAATTTTACCCTCGACCTTACCGCTAACGCCCGCTAGCTCGTTAGGTTTAGCCAGATCGCCTCTTCTTAGAGTATATTTTACCTCTTCTTTTTTACCTTTTACGATGATGTTTACGTCCTCGTGAGCGATCTCGATCTCGATCTTTCCGTCAAATGGAGCTTTGATCTTAGGCTCGACGAGTAAGACGGCTGAGTTTCTGCGATTTGCTACGATTCGTTTACCGCCGTTTTCGTAAACGTTTAGGTTGTAGTATCTTATAAAGCCCTCTTTTTGTGCGACGACTTGGTAGTCTTGCTGCTCAGTTGATGCCGTACCGCCGATGTGGAAGGTTCTGAGCGTTAGCTGAGTACCGGGTTCGCCGATAGACTGAGCCGAGATGATGCCGACGGCTTCGCCCGGTTTTACCAGCTTTCCTTCGCCCAAATTCACGCCATAGCATTTAGCGCAAACGCCTTTTGCAGCTTTACAAGTTATCGGCGTTCTAATACTTACCGATTTTATACCCGCCTCAGTTATCGCTTTAGCTTTTTCTTCGTCTATTAGCGTACCTTCGCTAAATAGTACCTCGTTTGCTATCGGATCGATTACGTCGTCGGCTAGCACGCGGCCTAAAATTCTCTCTTCTAGACTCTCGATAAGCTCGCCGTTGTCTGTGATCTCGGTGATCTCGACGCCCTCGTGAGTACCGCAGTCGTGCATAGTGACTTTCACGTTTTGCGCGACGTCGATTAGCTTCCTGGTTAGGTATCCAGCGTTCGCCGTTTTTAGCGCGGTATCTGCAAGGCCTTTTCTCGCGCCGTGGGTTGAGTTAAAGTACTCAAGGACGTTTAGACCTTCGCGGAAGTTTGATATGATCGGCGTCTCGATGATCGAGCCGTCAGGCTTCGCCATAAGACCACGCATACCTGCTAACTGGCGAATTTGCGCTGCAGAACCTCTCGCGCCGCTATCGGCCATCATATAAATCGAGTTAAACCCGCCCTTGTCCCCCTGGATAAGTTTCATCATCTCGCCTGCGACGACGTTATTCGTATCCGTCCAGATGTCGATGATTTTATTGTATCTCTCAGAATCCGTTAGCAAGCCTGCGCCGTATTGATTTTGTATCTCGCGGACTTTTTTCTTGGCTTCGTTGATATATTTTTGTTTGCTATCAGGTACGATGATGTCAGCGATAGAGATCGAGATGCCGGCCTTGGTCGCATAGCGGAAACCCAAATTTTTAAGCTTATCCAAAAATCCCGCCGTTACCTCAAGGCCGCCGTTTTTATAGACGTAATCAACCAAATTTGCGATATCTTTTTTCTTCATAACCCTGTTCCACATATTTTCAGGAACAAAATCAGGCAGAATCGAGCGGATGATTAGGCGGCCGGCGGTCGTAAATAGCGTCTTGCCGTCGATCATAGTTTTAATTTTCGAGTGTACCTCTAGGCAGTGCGCTTCCTCGGCGATCATTACTTCATCTACGGACGCAAAAATCTTATTCGCTCCCTTACTATCGGTCTTTTCTAGGCTTAGATAGTAAATTCCCAAAACCATATCCTGGCTAGGAACCGTAATGGCCTTACCGCTTGCAGGAAGCAAGATATTCATCGAGCTAAGCATCAAAATTTTGCACTCTGCGATAGCTTCTTGAGATAGCGGAACGTGAACAGCCATCTGGTCGCCGTCGAAGTCTGCGTTAAATGCGGCGCAAACTAACGGATGTAGCTGGATAGCCTTGCCCTCGACAAGCACAGGGTGAAACGCCTGGATAGATAGTTTGTGAAGCGTCGGAGCGCGGTTTAGCATAACCGGGTGATCCTTAACGACCTCCTCTAGGCACTCCCAAACCTCGTTCGTCTTATCTTCGATCATTTTCTTGGCTTGTTTTACGGTCGTAGCGTAGCCTTTCTCCTCGAGACGAGCTAGCAAATGCGGCTTAAACAGCTCAAGCGCCATTCTTTTTGGTAGTCCACACTGATCCATTCTAAGCTTTGGACCTACGACGATAACCGAACGACCAGAAAAGTCAACGCGCTTACCGAGCAAATTTTGACGGAAGCGGCCTTGCTTGCCTTTGATGATCTCAGAAAGCGATTTAAGCGGGCGTTTGTTTGCGCCCTTTACGGCGTTTGCACGGCGACCGTTGTCAAATAGCGCATCGACGGACTCCTGAAGCATACGCTTTTCGTTTCTGATGATGATTTCGGGCGCGTCAAGCTCCATAAGGCGTTTTAAACGCGCGTTTCTGTTAATAACGCGGCGATACAAGTCGTTTACATCAGAAACCGCAAATTTACCACCGTCAAGGCTAACGAGCGGACGAAGATCTGGCGGAAGAACAGGTAAATTCGTAATCATCATCCACTCAGGGCGGTTACCAGAATTTAAAAAGCTCTCAACGACTTTTAGTCTTTTTACTATGGTTTTTTTCTTAGCTTCCGAATTTGTCGCGCTGATCTCGTCTTTTAGAGTGTTTAAAAGCTCGACTAAATCGATATTTGCTAGCAAATCACGGATCACTTCGCCGCCCATTCTAGCTCTAAATCCGCTCTCTTCAAAACGAGAAGCCAAAGAAACGTATTGCTCTTCGTTTAGAACGTCGAAAATTTCAACTTTTTTGCTGTTTTCGGTATCGTAAAACGCGTCGCCAACGCTCTCGACGATATACGCCTCGTAGTAAAGTACGCGCTCAAGGTCTTTCATCTTTATACCAAGCAACGTTCCTATACGGCTTGGGAGCGAATTTACGTACCATATATGCGCAACAGGAGTCACGAGCTCGATGTGCCCCATTCTAGAGCGGCGAACCTTTGAGCTAGTTACCTCGACTCCGCATTTTTCGCACTTGATGCCTTTGTAACGCATTTTTTTATACTTACCGCATAGGCACTCGTAGTCGCGGATCGGACCGAAAATTTTAGCACAAAATAGACCGTCACGCTCAGGTTTTAACGTGCGGTAGTTAATAGTTTCAGGTTTTTTGACCTCGCCGTGGCTCCATGATTTTATTCTCTCAGGACTTGCCAAACGAAGCTGAAATGCCTCAAAATCGCGCGGTCTGCGTTCTTCTTTTATCTCAATAGGTTTTAACTCACTCATTATTTTCATCCTCATCGTATATCTCGACATCAAGCGCCAATGATTTTAGCTCGTTTGTTAGAACGAAAAATGTCTCAGGAATGCCAGTTTCAGGCACATTTTCGCCTCTAGTTAGGGCTTTATACGCAGACAAACGTCCTTCAACGTCGTCTGATTTAACTGTTAGCATCTCGCGAAGCGTATGAGCTGCACCGTACGCCTCAAGCGCCCAAACCTCCATCTCTCCGAATCTTTGTCCGCCAAATAGCGCCTTACCGCCGACTGGCTGCTGAGTAACTAGGCTATATGGACCCGTGCTTCTAGCGTGAACTTTTTCGTCGACTAGGTGGTGAAGCTTGAGCATATACATACATCCGACGTTTACGCGTTCTTTGATCTTTGAACCCGTGCGTCCGTCGTAAAGCTCGGTCTTGCCGTCCATATCGATCTTAGCTAGTTCAAATAGTTTCATCAGCTCATCGACTCTAACGCCCTCAAATATAGGCGTGGCAAATTTGACGCCGTTAGCCCAGTCTCTAGCGTAATCTAAAAGCTGCTCGTCACTCATTTTGCCTAGAGTCTTTTTGGCATCCATAAATTTAGAGGCCGAAGCTATCTCGATCATCTTGGCTCGTAGCTCTTTTATCCACTCGCCTTTTTTCTCTTGGAAAATTTGATTTATCTGCTCGCCTAAGCGGTAGCCGACAAGACCCAAGTGGCTTTCTAAAATTTGGCCGATATTCATACGGCTAGGAACGCCAAGCGGGTTTAACACGATATCGACCGGCTGACCGCTCGGCAGATACGGCATATCAACCTCAGGAACGATGTTTGAAACAATACCTTTATTTCCGTGGCGACCCGCCATCTTATCGCCCACCTTTAGCTTGCGCTTGGTCGCGATATAGACTTTGACAAGTTTAACTACGCCGCTTGGCAAGATGTCGTCTTTTTCTAAAATTTCCATCTTCGCGTCATGCTCTTCTTTGAGCTTTTTCTTCTCGTTTTGGAAATGATTTTTTATGTCGTCGTATGATTTTTGAACGTCTTTTGAAAAGCCTTTAACGATCGCGCTTAGAGTAAAGCGGTTGATGTTTTCAAACTCTTCTTTATCGATTTTCTCGCCTTTTTTATAGGTTTTTTTTCCGATAGTTTGAGCAGAACTCAAAGGCGTTTTGCAAAGCAGAGCGCCCACTTTTAGCATCTCTTCGCGGTCTAGCATCAAGAGTCTATCGTGGTGTTCTTTTTCAAAAGCCGCTTTTTCTTCTTCATAAACTTTATTTGAGCGGCTATCTTTTTCGTGGCCTTTTTTGGTAAAAATTTTAACGTCTACGACGACGCCTTCCATAGAAGCTGTCGCGTAAAGGGATTTATTTACCACGTGGCCGGCTTTTTCTCCAAAAATCGCGCGAAGCAAGCGCTCCTCAGGCGTAGGCTTAACCTCGCCTTTTGGAGAAACCTTGCCAACTAGGATCATGCCGGGTTTTACTTGCGTGCCGATTTTTATTATACCGCTATCATCAAGATGAAGTAGGTCTTCCTCTTTGATATTCGGGATATCTTTAGTGATCTCCTCAACGCCGTCTTTTAGCTCGCGCGCTTCGATCTCTTTTTCGTAAATATGCACGCTCGTAAATGCATCCTCCCGGATCATTTTTTCGCTAATTACGATCGCGTCCTCGTAGTTATAGCCGTTCCATGGCATGAAAGCTATCAACGCATTTTTACCGATAGCTAGTTCGCCGCGCTCCATAGACGGACCGTCGGCGACAATCTGCCCAGCCGCTACGCTTTCGCCTTTTTTAACGATAGGATGCTGAGAGAAAGTCGTATTTTGGTTGGTTCTTAAATTTTTCTCCATAGAGTAGTGATCGATATATGGGCCTGCCTCGTCTTCGCCAAGGATAAAGATGTTTTTATTATCCACCTTTTCGACTACTCCAGCGCGTCTAGCCTTGATCGCCTCCCATGCGTCGCGCGCTACAGTACTCTCCATGCCAGTTCCTACGATAGGAGCAGACGAACGAAGTAGCGGTACTGCTTGGCGCTGCATGTTTGATCCCATGAGGGCACGGTTTGCGTCGTCGTGCTCCAAAAACGGAATAAGCGATGCCGCAACGCCGGCTATCATGCCGGAGCAAAGGTCGATTAGCTTAACGTCATCACGTTTGGCTAATATCATCTCGCCGTCTTGTCTAGCCTCGATCAAATCCTCTACTATATATCCGCTTTCATCAAGCGCGGTAGAGGCCGGAGCGATAACCAGATTTTCCTCTTGAGTCGCCGTTAGATATACGATCTCGTCGGTTACTTTGCCGTCTACAACTTTTTTATACGGAGCTTCTACGAAGCCGAGGTTATTTACCTTTGCATAAGTAGAAAGCGTGTTGATAAGGCCTATGTTTTGACCTTCCGGAGTCTCTACTGGACAAATTCTGCCGTAGTGAGTCGGGTGAACGTCGCGCACTTCAAAGCCAGCTCTATCTTTAACAAGACCACCTTCGCCCAGCGCTGAAAGTCTGCGCTTATGCGTAACTTCGCTAAGCGGGTTGGTTTGATCCATAAACTGGCTCAACTGACCGCCAGTGAAAAACTCCATTATCGTCGTGGTTATCATTTTTGGATTAACCAAATCGTAAGGCATAATCTCTTCGGCATTACCCAGCGTCGTAAATTTATCCCTGATAGCCTTTTGCATTTTTACAAAGCCCAGGTGAAGCTCGTTTGCCAAAAGCTCGCCGATAGAGCGTATACGACGGTTGCCGAGGTGATCGCGATCGTCGATATGTCCTTGTCCGTTTTTGACCTTTATCAAATATTTTGCCGTTTTTATAATGTCTTCATTGGTCAAAACCGTTACGTATTCAGGTACTTCAAGCGCTAGCTTGTGGTTCATTTTCATACGGCCAACACCCGTCAAATCATATCTTTCAGGATTAAAGAACAAATCATTTACGAAAGCGCGAGCAGCGTCTTTAACGACTGGTTCGCCTGGGCGCATAACTTTATAAATTCTTATCGCCGCGAGATCATTTTCATCATCGACGTTTTCGGTTTGGCGTAGTAGTTTTAGCGTCTCGTTATCAGCGATAAACGAATTTATGATCGCGTCATCCACGCCTGCCGCTAAGTCGTTTGCTATCTCTATACTCTCTTGATCAGCCAAAATTTTAACCAATTTATTTTCATCAAGCTGTGCAAGAGTATCATAAAGCACCTCGCCGCTGCTTTTGTCGATAACCGGGTGAGCTAAAAACCTATTTACCAAAATTTCAGTCGGATATTCGACAAATTTGACGCCGTCGGCAATAATCTTATCTGCTTTTTTCTTGGTTAGCCTTTTGCCAGCCTCGTGTAAAACGTTACCTTCTTCGTCTTTGATATCGTATTCGACCCTGCCCTGATAATCATCTGGGTTAAATGGTGTCAAAAATTTGTTATCTTTTATTGTTAAAGTTTGTATAGGATAAAATAACTTGATAATATCTTGTTTTTTGTATCCAAGTGCCCTAAATAGGATAGTTACAGGCACTTTTCTGCGTTTGTTGATACGCACATAAAGTACGTCTTTTGTGTCGTATTCAAAATATAGCCAGCTACCACGATCAGGAATGATTTGAGCCGTATAAATAAGTTTATTTACTACCGTCGGGCTTTCTTCTTCTTTAAATATAACACCCGGGCTTCTGTGAAGCTGATTAACCACGACGCGCTCGACACCGTTAATAATAAATGAAATTCTATCAGTCATCAAAGGAATTTCGCGAACGAAAATTTCTTGCTCTTTTATATCTTTTATGCCGATCTTCTCGCCTGTTTTTTCGTCTCTCTCGTGAACGATCAGCCTTATTTTCATTTTTAAATTTACAGAATAAGTAAGCCCGCGCTCCATGCACTCTCTGATCGTATATTTTGGCTTTCCGATTTCAGAGCTTACGTATTCCAAGCTTAAGCGGTTTTGTGGATCGTGTATAGGAAATATTGATTTGAAAACTTTTTCTATACCGCTTTCGCCTTGATTTTTATCTACGTTTAAAAACTGGTCAAAACTCTTTTTTTGTAATTGTAGCAGGTTAGGAACATCGATCTCTTTGGCAACATTTGAAAAATCAACCCTAAGACGATTTCCTGAGTATAAACTATTTAGCATATTCTACCTCATGGTATAAGTTTGAAAGAAAGTAAATAACCGCACGTCTGCGGCATCTTTGTAAAAATTAAATAAGGAGGCGTCGCCTCCTTTGTAAAAATAAGTGAAATTATTTAAGTTCGACTTTAGCACCAGCTTCTTCAAGCTCTTTTTTAGCTGCTTCAGCCTCGTCTTTGCTAACGCCCTCTTTGATAACAGAAGGAGTTTGCTCAACTGCGTCTTTAGCCTCTTTAAGACCAAGACCTGTAAGAGCGCGAACGACTTTAATAACGTTGATTTTCTTGTCGCCGCCGTCAACTAGAACAACGTTAAATTCTGTTTTCTCTTCAGCTGCATCGGCTGCGCCGCCTGCTGCTGCACCGCCTGCTACCATTACTGGAGCAGCGCTTACACCAAATTTCTCTTCAAATTCTTTTACTAGTTCACTTAGCTCTAATACTGAAAGATTAGAGATAAATTCTAATACGTCCTCTTTAGTAATTGCCATTTTTTATCCTTTTATATTATGCTGATTTTTCTTTTTTCTCTTTAAGCGCATTTAGTCCAATAGTGAAATTTTGGATAGGCGCATTCCAAACTTGCAAAAGCATAGCAAGCAACTCATCACGGCTAGGCATCTTAGATAGTGCCTTGACCTTCTCAACGCTTGCAACTTCGCCATCAATATGAGCGGTTTTTATTTTGAATAGTTCGCTGTTGGTCTCTTCAAATTTAGCCGCAACTTTAGTAGCTGAAAGCTGATCGCCCCAGATAAAGATATTTGTATCTTTTAAGACCATACCAGACTTTTCAACATTATTAAGAGCGATATTTGCAAGAGTATTTTTTACGATTTGAACTTTTACGTTTAAAACTCTAGCCGCATCTCTCAAAGCCTCTAGCTTTTTAGTGCTAAGACCGCGATAATCACAAACTATAATCGCTTCATTTTCTTTAAATTCGGCTTCAAGTTTACTGATTATTTCAGATTTTTCATTTCTCGTCATCTAGTTTTCTCCTTTCCGACTAGTGATTTCAAGCAGAGCGGCATAAAAGCACGATTAAGCAAAAGCCTCTGCTATCTCCAATCTAAGATAAAAATTATTAGCTAAATTAGCGTAGATCCATAAGCTCTTGAGTCTCAAGTAAAACAGAAGGGCTCATAGTTAATGATAAAGCAACACTCTTAATATATCTACCTTTTGCTGCCGCGGGTTTTTGTCTATTTACTGCCTTAATAAGGGTTGAAATATTATCATTTAATTGCTCTTTTGAAAAGCTAACTTTGCCAAGGCCAGCGTGTATATTTCCTTGCTTATCTACACGGAAATTAACTTGACCGCTTTTTGCGTTATTAACCGCTTGCGCTACATCCATAGTAACCGTGCCGGTTTTTGGGTTTGGCATAAGACCTTTTGGTCCTAAAATTCGTCCTACTTTACCAACTAGCCCCATCAAATTTGGAGTAGCAATAAGAACGTCGAAATTCATAATTCCTTTTTGGATATCCTCAACAAGCTCGTCGCTACCGACTATATCGGCACCGGCGGCTTTTGCTTCATCGGCTTTTGCATCTTTTGCTATAACGGCTACGCGAACGGTTTTGCCAGTTCCTGCAGGAAGTACTACTGAGCCTCTAACCATTTGATCGGCATGTCTTGGATCAACATTGAGTTTTAGCGCAATTTCGACTGTTTCGTCAAATTTGGCGCTTTTTAGTAATTTTACAGTATCAATAGCATCTGCTAAAGAGTAGGTTTTAGTGGTATCAACTTTTTCAAGTAGCTTACCAAATCTTTTCGTAGTTTTTTTTGACATTAATTTCTCCGCATTTATAAATTTTATGCTTCCACATTGTCAAATTTAAGATACACGCGCTATAAATATTAACGCGTGTGTATAAATTTAACTTTATAAAATCCTTATGTGGTAAAAGGATTAATCTACTACCGTAATTCCTATTGAGCGAGCCGAACCAGCAATGATTTTAGCTGCTTGCTCTCTATCTTTAGTATTTAAGTCGGCAATTTTTTTCTCAACTATTTCAAGTACCTGAGCTTTTGTAAGCTTGGCTACTTTATTTTTTAACGGATTATCCGAACCTTTTTCTATACCTGCAACTTTTTTAATCAAATCCGTAGCAGGCGGTTGTTTTGTGATAAATGTAAAGCTTCTATCAGCATAAACGGTGATAACGACCGGAACTCTAAAGCCAGCCATATCTTTTGTTCTTTCATTAAATGCTTTACAAAATTCCATAATATTAACGCCTTGCTGACCAAGAGCCGGACCTACCGGAGGACTTGGATTTGCTTTTGCAGCAGCAATGTGTAATTTAATTTCGCCTATAACTTTTTTAGCCATAAACTTCTCCTTATACTATCTTCTCGACTTGTGAATATAAAATTTCAACTGGGGTGCTTCTGCCAAATATTGAAACATTTAGCCTTAGCTTTCCGTGTATCATATCGTACTCTTCTACTATACCAGTAAAATTCGCGAAAGGCCCTTCCGTAATACGAACATTTTCTCCGTTATCAAAGAAAATTTTTGGTTTAGGAGCGGCTCGCTTTTGGACTTTTTCTAAAATTAAATTTATATCTTTTTCGCTTAGCGGCGTAGGTTTTTTCGCCTCGCCTATAAATCTACCAACTTTAGGAAGAGACTGAATCTTGTGCCAAAGAGCCGTATCCAAATCAAGATATGCAAAAGCATATCCAGGATAAAGACTTCTTTCGTTTATTTTTTTCTTGCCGTTTTTGATTTCTATTACATCTTCAGTAGGAACTATAATCTCTTTTAGTTGTTCTTCAATGTGATTATCTCTAACCAAATTTTCAATAGCTCTCTTTACGCTCATTTCGCTACCGGCATAAGTTTGAATCGCATACCATTTATGTGCCATGATCCAACCTTAAATCAGCTTTGAAAGAGAGAAAGACATAATTGCATCAACAAGAGCTAAAAAAAGTGAAACAATAGCTACTACAGCAAAAACTGTTATAAAAGCATTTCTTATCTGCTCTTTGAGTGGAAAAATTACCTTTCCAATCTCAGCGCGAGAAAGCTTTATATAATTTATTATTTTTTCCATTTTTAACCTTTTGATGGCAGGGCAAGAGGGATTCGAACCCCCAACCATTGGATTTGGAATCCAGCGCTCTACCGTTGGAGCTATTGCCCTAAAAAGCCTTAGCTCTTTAACTTAACTTCTTTATGAACTGTGTGTTTTTTTAGTCTTGGGCAATATTTTTTTAGTTCTAATTTTTCAGTCGTTGTCTTGCTGTTTTTTACTGTGGTATAGTTTATATCACCTGATTCAGAACATTTAAGACCAACTTTTATTCTATTACCTTTTGCCATAAATTCCCTTTGAAAAAGCGGAGAAAAATCTCCGCTAAAAATTATAAATTAGATTATGCTAGAATCTTAGAAACAACGCCTGAACCAACAGTTCTACCGCCTTCACGGATCGCAAAACGAGTTCCCTCTTCAAGAGCAACTGGCGCAATAAGCTCAACAGTTATCTTTAGGTTATCACCAGGCATAACCATCTCTGTTCCTTCTGGAAGAGTAATAGAACCTGTAACATCAGTCGTTCTTACATAGAACTGCGGTCTATAGTTGTTAAAGAATGGGGTGTGGCGTCCACCTTCTTCTTTTGTTAAAATATAAACTTCGCCCTCAAATTTAGTGTGAGGAGTAATTGATTTAGGTTTGCAAAGAACCATACCGCGCTCAACGTCTTCTTTTTTAGTGCCTCTTAGAAGAACGCCTACGTTGTCGCCTGCCTCGCCTTGATCCATCTCTTTTCTAAACATCTCAACGCCGGTAACTGTAGTAGTTTGAGTTGGTCTAATACCTACGATTTCGATGGTATCGCCGACTTTTACCACGCCTTTTTCAATTCTACCGGTAACAACCGTACCGCGACCAGAAATAGAGAAAACATCCTCGATAGGCATCAAGAAATCTTTATCTGTTGCACGTACTGGAGTTGGAATATACTCATCAACTCTAGCCATAAGTTCAAGAACCTTTGCAGACCATTCGCCGTCTGTTCCAGCCTTAGCCTCATTAAGAGCTTGTAGAGCCGAGCCTGCTACGATTGGAGTATCGTCACCAGGGAAGTCGTACTCGTTTAGAAGCTCGCGAATTTCCATCTCAACTAGTTCAAGAAGTTCAGCATCGTCAACCATATCAGCTTTGTTCATGAAAACAACGATATATGGAACGCCTACTTGGCGAGATAGCAAGATGTGCTCTCTGGTTTGAGGCATTGGGCCGTCAGCAGCAGAAACAACTAGGATAGCACCGTCCATTTGAGCCGCACCGGTAATCATGTTTTTAACATAGTCGGCGTGGCCTGGGCAGTCAACGTGAGCATAGTGGCGATTTTCAGTCTCATACTCAATGTGAGAAGTAGCGATGGTAATACCGCGCTCTTTCTCCTCTGGAGCGTTGTCGATATTATCATAGTCTTTTAGCTCAGCAAGACCTTTTCTTGAAAGAACAGCAGAAATTGCAGCTGTCAAAGTTGTTTTACCATGGTCAACGTGACCAATAGTACCAATGTTTACGTGTGGCTTGTTACGTGAAAATTTTTCTTTTGCCATCTCTTCCTCCGTAATGATATTTGTGTTTCAAATTTATGCTTAATTTTTCTTCTCTAAAATCCGTGGAGCTCATAGCGGGACTTGAACCCGCGACCTCTTCCTTACCAAGGAAGTGCTCTACCTCTGAGCCATATGAGCCTAAACTCAGGCAAAGAGAAATCGCTACCAATACCCAACAATGCGACCAAAATTTAGATTATGTAAGCATATAAAAGCAGTTAAGTTTTACAGCTCCCAGTAAACCTAAATGGTGGAGCGGGAAACGGGGCTCGAACCCGCGACCCTCAGCTTGGAAGGCTGATGCTCTAGCCAACTGAGCTACTCCCGCGCGTAGCATGGTGGTGAGACGTGGATTCGAACCACGGAAGACATAGTCAGCAGATTTACAGTCTGCCCTCGTTGGCCGCTTGAGTATCTCACCCTAATTAATCTTAAATTATAAATGCTTAATGGTATTTCTGGTCAAACACTGTTATGAAATGGAGCTGGTGAACGGACTTGAACCGCCGACCCACTGCTTACAAGGCAGTAGCTCTACCAACTGAGCTACACCAGCATCCTTGATTTGTGAAAGTTGGATTATAGCCCAATTTCTTTTCAAAGTCAAGCTTTTTTAAAAATTTTTTGGAAATAAGGATAAAAAATTAGAATTTAGCCGCACATACAAACTAAATTTTAGCCCATTGGTTCCGGAGCCTCTTTAAAAAATAGGTCCGGCTTCTTTCTTAATCCTCGTTTTTTTGGCATAGTTACGTCTTTTTCTTCTGCAGTGGTTTTAGAATCAATGACGCCTTTATCGTCGTTATTTTCATTTTTTACTATCCCGGTGTACGCCTCTTTGTATCCTGCGGATTTTATTTTATTAATTAAAATTTTAATTTTTTCTCCGCTTAGAGGCTGTGTTTTTATCGCGATGGCACGGTATCTACCAAATTTACCGCTAACGACCTTTTCGACGCCCTCAAGGTCGCCTACTTTTTTTTCGACGGCCACTCGCACGCTTTCTATTGCCTTTTCGCTTACGTCATCGCCAAAAGCGCTCACAAAAATATGATATTCGTCGTTTGCAAGCAAGGCGCCAAAAAGCATCAAAATAACGAATATCACCTTTTTCACGAAATTTCCTTAGGATATTTATCAAATTTTACAGTATCGACCGACCGTCTTATCATTATACAACAAAAAAATATAAACTTACCGTCAAACTCTATCCAAGTACCCTTGCGATTAACTCTATCGGGTTCTCGCATTTCACGTCTGAGCCGCCGATATGTAACGCATTTGAAATCTGCATTTTACAGGCGCTACACTCTGCGCTTACGATCTTTGCGCCCGAGTTTTTTATCATCTCGTATTTTCTTTGTCCGGCTGCGCGGCTTAGGTGATATTTTTCGGACTGCATCGTCACGCCGCCAAATCCGCAACACTCGTTTGGATCGTCCATTTCGGTCATTTCGTAGTTTTGAGCAAGCAGTTTGCGAGGCTCTTTAAAGACGCCTTGCATTTTTCTGGCGTGACAAGGGTCGTGATAGGTCACGGAGGTCAAATTTTTGCCTTTTTTAGCCAAAATTTCAGCTAAATTTGTAAATTTTTCAAAGTACTCCGTCGCTAAAAATATCTTCTTGCTCACCGCTTTTGCGCGCTCTCGCCACTGCTCGTCATTATGGAAAAAGTGCTCGTAGTCGATCTTTATCATCGCCGAACAAGTAGCCTCCGGCACGATGATAGCGTCTAGCTCGCCCAGCATCTTTTCAAAATACTCGATATTTCGCTTTGCCAAAACCTCGACCGTCGCAAAATCTCCCGTAAAATACGCCGGCGCGCCGCAACAGGCCTGCTTTTTCATCAAATTTAAATTTAACCCAAGCTTGCGCGCTATCTTAACCAGAGCCTCGCCGATGCCCGTATACGCGTAGTTTCCCATACAGCCGATAAAAACTCCGATAGTTTTATCGCCGCCGTTATCGATAAACTCGGCATGCGAGTTTAAAAAGCTCTTTTTGCTAGCAGTGGGCAAAAGCCGCTCTTTTTTCACCATCGGCAGGCTAAATCTCGGGCTCATCGCGCCTTCACGGATCTTAAACGCGCAACTTTGAAACACATACCCCAGCCTCGCGCAAAAGTCCATCACCGCGCGGTGGCGAAGCAACCAAAAAAACGCCTTTTTATACCACGCGATGCCAAATTTTTCCGCGATGTCGCGACGGACGTTTTCTATCGCCGTATCCACGCGCAATGAGTTTGGACATACCTCGACGCAGCTCGTGCATAAAAAACAGCTCTCAAAGATATTTTTCGCGCTTTTATCGAGCTTTAGCTCGCCGCGCTCATAGGCTCCCACGAGATCCAAAAAACCGCGCGGAGAGGTCGTCTCGTCGGAGTTTATCTTGTGGATCGTGCAGACTTGGATACATTTGCCGCATTTTACGCATTTATCTGAAATTTCGCTAAATTTAAACATATCCGCCCATCAAACCGTTTTTGAAAATCGGCGTAAATTTTCGGGTATTTTTTTCAAATACGCGTCAAAGCACATCGCGATATTTCGTATGATCAGCGTACCCGTCTCGTTTACGCTGATTTTTTCCGGTGTTACAGTTACAAATTCGCTCAAATTTTCAAGCTCGACCAAATCATCCTTAAAATACTCAAAAAATTTGATGTCAAATTTAGCCTCGACCGCCTTGATATCAAGCGCAAAGTTGCTCATCAGGCTCATGATCACAGCTTTTCTGATTAGATCGTCGCCAGTTAGATAAATGCCCTTGCAATACGGCAAAATGCCGCTATCTAGGGCTTTTTCGTATTCGTCCATGTCTTTGAAATTTTGCGCGTAGTATCTTTGCCCTTCGCCGATGCTAGTTAGTCCGATGCCGATTAGATCAGCTCCGCCCTTAGTCGTGTAGCCTTGGAAGTTTCTATGAAGCGTGCCATTAGCAAGCGCGCCGAAAAGCTCGTCGCCAGGCTTTGCAAAGTGATCCATGCCGATCATTTTGTAGCCGTTTTTGATAAAAAACTCGGCCGTGTATTTTAAAATTTCAAGCTTTGTTTTAGGGCTAGGTAGTGTAGCTTCGTCAAATTTACGCATAGATTTTTTTATCCACGGCACGTGCGCGTAGTTAAACACCGCCAGACGGTCGGGAGACAGCGTCAAAGCCTTATCAAGCGTCGCTTTAAAACTCTCTAGCGTCTGATACGGCAGGCCGTAGATCAGGTCCATATTTATCGAGTTTATGCCCTTAGTGCGCGCCATATCTACGGCGTTTTTGGTGATCTCGTAGGGCTGGATGCGGTGGATCTCTTTTTGTACGCGCTCGTCAAAATCCTGCACGCCGTAGCTAACGCGGTTAAATCCGTGAGAGACGAGCACGTCAAGCTGCTCTCTTGTTAAAAATCTCGGGTCGATTTCACAGCTGATTTCAGCCTCGGGAGAGAAGTTTTTAAATTTAGCCTTTATCATTTTGATGATTTCATCAAGCTGATCCGCGCCATAGAATGTCGGAGTGCCGCCGCCAAAGTGCATTTGCAGCACAGGCGCGCTCGTATCGAGGTTTGCCGCTAGCAGATCTAGCTCTTTTTGCAGATACTCCATGTACCGCGTTTTGCGGTCTTCTTTGCTCGTATAGATCACGTTGCAACCGCAAAAATAACAGGCGCTGCGGCAAAACGGCAGGTGCAAATAAAGCGAAAGCGGGCGCGAGGCGTCGCGATTTTTTAGCTCCCCTAGGTAGTCCTCGTAGGTAAATTTATCGCTAAACTCGGGCGCGGTCGGATAGCTCGTGTAGCGCGGTCCCGGGCGCGAATACTTCACGTAAGCGTCAAAATCTATCATAGCGTTTTATTCCTTGCGTTTTTCATTAAATTCTGCATATCGACGAACAAATTTGGATACTGCTTTTTGATACCTTTTACCAGTTTTTCCAAATTTACGTCGATGCTTTTTTTGTTTTTATTTTTTGCGGCGATCTTGCGTATCTCGTCCATCGCCACGACCCAGACGTCGGCAAAATCTATCGGTACGTTCTGCCAGATCGTCTTTTCAAGCCTTAGCTCGAAATTTTCCTTTTGGACGTTGCGGTAGGCTTCGATGAGTTGCGAGAGCGATTTTAACGAAACCATCGTGTGCAAATTTTGATTTTCGTCAATGCCAAACCAAGGTTCAACTCCGTCCCACGAGCCGCTTTTTAGGCTGAGGCTCATTTGATTAGGATCGCTCGTCGGCACGATCTCAAATATCGTTTTCTCACCCTCTTTTATCCCAAGCTCGCCCGAAATTTCGTCGATTTTTTCGTATGTTTTTTGTAGATTTTTTTCTTTCATTTACTTCCTTAACTTACCCGTTTCGCTGCCTATCTAGCCAAACCATCACGCCTTTTTGCGCGTGCAATCTATTTTCCGCCTCGGCAAAAATCTCATCCGCATGCGCCTCAAACACCGCCTCACTCACCTCGTATCCGCGGTAGGCCGGCAAGCAGTGTAAAAATATCGCTCTCGGAGCGGCTAATTCCATCAAATTTTCATCCACGCAAAAGCCCGCGAAGTCTTTTAAGCGCTTTTCTTTTTCAGCTTCTTGCCCCATCGAGACCCAAGTATCGGTAGTGACGACGTTAGCGCCCGATACGGCTTCTTTTACGTCCTGAGTTAGATAAATTTTAGCTCCCGAGATTTGAGCGTTTTTCATCGCTAAATTTACGACCTCGGCATCCGGTTCATAGCCCGCGGGCGTCGCGATCCTTAGCTCAAAGCCTAGCTTGCTAGCTAGCATCAGCCACGAATGCGCCATGTTATTGCCGTCGCCCACGAACCCCGCTTTTATCTCGTCTATTTTTAGCCCGCATTCGACCGCCGTCATGAGATCGGCCATCAGCTGCGCGGGATGAAATTTGTCGCTAAGGCCGTTTATCACGGGTACGCGGCTAAATTTGGCAAATTCCTCAAGTGTCTCGTGGCGATTAACGCGAGCCATGATGAGATCGCACATTCGCGAGATCACGCGCGCGGTGTCTTTTATCGGCTCGCCGCGCCCGATCTGGATGTCGCTCGAGCTGAGAAACAGCGCGTGCCCGCCAAGCTCGTTCATCCCTACGTCAAAGCTCACGCGCGTTCTAGTCGAGCTTTTTTCAAATATCATCGCTAATTTTTGATCTTTTAGATACGGCTTAAAATCTCGCGCCTTTGCCTCTTTTTTTATCTGCAAACCCAAATTTAAAATTTCTATGATTTCGTCTTTGCTAAAATCGTTTAACGTCAAAAAGTGCCGCATTTTGCCCCCTTAAATTCCCAAATTTTACCCATAAAATTTACAAGGCGAAGTATCGCGAGATAGATTTGCTTGTTTTCTACTTCGCTACGCTTGTAGCTAAATAGAAGAAGTAAATTTCGTCCCAAGATAAGGCACGTAGCCTATCGCAGGGCGAAATTTGCGAAATCAAGCAAAGATACTCGCGAGACGAGCCGCTATCCCCTTAAAATTTGAGCGGCTTCTTTAGCATGATAGCTTATTATCAGGTCCGCCCCCGCTCTCTTAAATCCAACTAGCGTCTCCATCATCACGCGCTCGTAGTCGATGACGCCGGCTTTTGCTGCGGCTTTTAGCAGAGCGTATTCGCCGCTCACGTTATACGCGCAGATCGGCAGTCTCGTAGCCTCGCGCAGATCGCGGATGATATCTAGATACGCCAAAGCCGGCTTTACCATCAAGATATCGGCGCCTTGCGCCTCGTCCTCCAGGCTCTCACTCACGGCTTCTAGGCGGTTTGCGGGATCCATCTGGTAGCTTTTTCTATCACCAAAGCTCGGCGCGCTCTCGGCTACGTCGCGAAACGGCCCGTAGTACGCCGAAGCAAATTTGGTCGAATACGCCATAATCGGCAAATTTTCGTATCCGCTCAAATCCAGCGCCCCGCGCAAGGTAGCGATGATGCCGTCCATCATACCGCTTGGAGCGATCATATCGGCGCCGTTTCTAGCATGGATCAGCGCTTGTTTGGCAGAAATTTCCAGCGTCGCGTCGTTATCGACGGTCTGGTGGACGTGATCTAGGATACCGCAGTGGCCGTGATCGGTGTATTCGCAAAAGCAAAGATCGGTTATCACGACGAGATCAGGGAATTTATCCTTTATTGCCCGAAGCGCGGTCGCTATGATGCCCTCATCGCTCAAAGCGTCGCTGCCTACACTATCTTTTAGGCTCGGGATTCCAAACAAAATTACCGCTTTTATGCCTAAATTTCGCACGATTTCGCACTCTTTTAAAATTTCGTCCAAACTCATCTGAAAGACGCCCGGCATCGAGCTTATCTCTTTTTTCACGCCCTTGCCTTCGACGACGAAAAGCGGATAGATAAAATCGCTCGCGCAAACGCTAGTTTCGCGCACCATCTCTCTAATCGCTGGATTTATCCTGAGCCTTCTAAAACGTTTAAACATAATTTTCCTTTTACTTCGCTACAATTTACGCTTAGTGTAACATAATAGGAGTTAAAATTTTATGAATATCGAGCTTTCAAATACGGCAAATTTACCATCTCGTTTCGGGATATTTGAGATAAAGGCGTTTAAAGAGGGAGAGAAGGAACATTTAGCGATATATAAAAACCCTTTCGGCGAGGTCGTAAACGTCCGCATCCACTCCGAGTGCCTAACGGGCGATGCGATCGGCAGCCTAAAGTGCGACTGCCGCGACCAGCTAGAAGCCAGCCTAAAATACATAGAAGAGCACGGAGGCATGGTGATTTATCTGCGTCAAGAGGGGCGAAATATCGGCCTGCTAAACAAAGTAAACGCCTACCACCTGCAAGATGAGGGCCTTGACACCATCGAGGCAAACCACCAGCTAGGTTTTAAAGCCGACGAGCGCACGTATGAGATCGTGGATTTTATCTTAAAGCACTTCGGCATCGAAAAGATAAATTTGCTAACCAATAACCCAAAAAAACTGTCCGGGCTAAAATGCGTGCAGATCGTCTCTCGCGTGCCGATCGTGATACACGCGAACAAATTTAACGAAAACTACCTGCGCGTGAAAAAAGAGCAAATGGGGCACATGCTAGATGAAAATTGACCTGCCGCGGGATTTTGACGCACAAACGGCGAAATTTAGCGAGATTTTGGCTAAATTTAACCGCGTGCACAGCCTAACTAGCTACAAAAATTTAAACGAGCAGATAGCAGATAGCATAGCTCCGCTTGAAATTTTCCCGCAAATTTGGGGCGCTAAAACGGCGATTGATATCGGTAGCGGAGCGGGCTTTCCAGCGATATTTCTTGCCATGATTTTAAGGGAGTGCGAGTGGCATCTCTTTGAGCCCAGCCCGAAAAAATCGGCGTTTCTAAGCTACGTCAAGGCCGAGCTAAATTTAGCAAACGTCCGCGTAAAATCTTGCAAGATCGAGGACGGCGAGCCCTTTACGGCGCAGCTAATCACGAGCCGCGCGCTGATGAAAACAAAAGATTTGCTTGGGATTTGCAACGGTTTTTTTGACGCGCAAACTCAAATTTTACTTTACAAAGGAAGCAGCGTGCAAAGCGAGCTAGAGGGGCTCAAAGCTCAAATTTACGGGCGCGGCAATAGAAATTACGTGCTTATAAAGGGCGGCGATGTTATTTAAAATTTTGGCTTTTTTAGCGGTTTTAATCGCGATTTATTTGATATTTTTTAAAACCCGCGTCAAAAGAGGCGTAAAAGGCGGCGCAAAAAAAGAGGACAAAGATGCCGAAAATTTCGTCGAATGCAAAAAGTGCGGCACCTTTATAGAGGCTAAAGATGCCGTAATCAGCGGCGGTGGATACGTGTGCCAAGACTGCATGCAATGCGAAAATAAAGGGCATAAAGGATAGAAAATGAAACTAATCGGCCACGAGCTAGTGCCCTATGAGCCGCTGTTTTGGCGCGAGAATGCCCAGCAGATCGAAGCAGGCAAGCAAAATTTATTTAAATTTGACGAGGCCGCGATAAAGCACGCGCAGGAGCTCGGCGCCCAGTTTTGCGTCGAAGCTAAAAATCTAAACGAAATCATCGTCGCAAACGCAGCCGGAGCGAAATTTATCGTCGTGCCTCGCGAGCTTGCCGGCAATGCGGCAAAGCTGGCGCAGGACTATCTGTTTGACGCTCAAATTTGCGTTATCATAGAGAGCCAAAACGAGCTAGCCGAGCTTAGCGAGACTGGCGCGGACGCCGCGATATTTAAAACCGCCGTAATAGGCAAGGATAAACGGTGATAAAATTTCCGCCGTTATATCTGAAATTTTTAGAAGATCTCGAGGGCGAGGAGTGCGTGGACGTTTTTAACGAAGCGGGAGCGGGTGCGTATCTATACGGGCGCGCAGCTCTAGCCGAGCGAAACGAAACCTACGAAGTAGCGCTTTACGAGCCAAATTTTTATATGATAGGCCAAGACGGCGACCTTGGATTTTTCATAAAGTTAAACTCGGACGATACTATTTATTTTAACGATCTAGGCGCGCTAGGCTCGGCTCCGATGCGCATAGCGGAGAAAGATATTTTTGCCTTTATCAAAAAGATAAAAGACGGCGGCGAGATATTTTCGTAAAATTTTACGAGCAAAGGAAGCAAATGGAACTTTTTAAAACCGCATTTTTGATGACGGCGCTGATGCTGCTTTTCGTAGCTGTAGGCGGCGCGATAGGCGGCACTAGCGGTATGATGGTCGCGTTTATAATAGCGCTTGGGATGAATTTCTTTTCATACTTTTTCTCGGACACGCTCGTGCTAAAGCACTACCAAGCCGTGCCCGTAGACGAAGCGCACGCGACGGGACTTTATCAGATCGTACGCGAGCTTTGCGCGAAGGCAAATTTGCCGATGCCAAAGATCTACATCATCCCAGAAGCCGTACCAAACGCCTTTGCCACGGGTCGCAACCCTAGCCACGCCGCAGTAGCCGTGACCGAGGGACTGCTAAATATACTAAACAAAGATGAGATCGAGGGCGTGCTAGCTCACGAGCTAAGCCACGTGCGCCACTACGACATCCTAACGGGCTCGATAGCGGCTGTTTTTGCTGGCGCGATCGCGATACTGGCAAATTTCGCGCAGTTTGGCGCGGCGAATCGTCAAGGCAAGCAAAATCCCTTGATGCTAATCGCTCTAGCCGTCATCATGCCGCTAGCTGCCACCATCATACGCATGGCGATATCGCGGGCGCGGGAGTTTGAGGCCGACAGAGGCGCTGCGATGATAACAGGCAAGCCCCAGCACCTAGCAGGCGCGCTGCGCAAACTCGAAGACTACGCGCGCGGACGCGTGATGGCAAACGCCGACGAACAAAGCGCGCATATGTTTATCATTAATCCATTTAGCGGCGTAAAAAGCGCGCTGGGTTCGCTATTTCGCACGCACCCGAGCACCCAAGATCGCATCGCCGCGCTAGAAAATTTACGCTCGCAACTAGATGGCGAAAACGGCGTGAAAGAGTATTTTAGAAAGTAAATTTGACGGGCGAATTTAAGCCCTCCGTTTTGCTGTCAAATTTGAGCAAAACGGCTTGGCTTTGGGCGTTAAATTTGACGCCAAATTTAACCCTGCGGCGCGTCAAATTTGACCGTACGCGTCAAAATAAAATTTATCAAAAAGGCAAAATATGAAAATAGCCGTAAACGGCACGAGCGGATTTATCGGCGGCGAACTTTGCAGATTTTTTAGAGCCCAGGGGCACGAGGTCGTAGCTATGCCGAGGACCGCCTACGCCGATAAAGACGCGCTCAAAAACCTCGCTGGCGGCTGCGACGCGGTTATAAATTTAGCGGGCGCTTCTATCGCGGCCAGATGGAGCGAGGCCTATAAAAAGCAGCTTCACGCAAGCAGGATAGAGACGACGCGCACGCTGGTTAGCGCGATAAACGAGCTAGAAAATCCGCCATTTTTCATCAGCACTTCGGCTGTGGGCATCTATGAAAACGGTCTTGAGCACGACGAGAGCTCGGTCAAATTTGACCGCAGATTTTTGGGCGAGCTAGCATGCGAATGGGAGAGCCAGGCCGCTAAAGCGCGAACGCAAACGGCGATATTTCGCCTAGGCGTGGTGCTGGGGCGAGGTGGCGCGCTAGCTAAGATGTTGCCGGCATTCAGGCTCGGTCTTGGCGGAAAGCTCGGTAGCGGCGAGCAGGCGTTTTGCTGGATTTGCGTCGCTGATTTGCTAGAGGCGTTTAAATTTACCGTGCAAAACCGTCAAAGCGGCGTTTTTAATCTCGTTTCGCCGCACCCTAGCACCAACGGCGAATTTACTAAAATTTTAGGCGAGGTTTTAGGGCGACCGACGTTTTTTAAAGTGCCTAAATTTGCGTTAAATTTGATGTTTGGCGAAGGGTCAAGTGTACTGCTTGAGGGTGCAAAAGTCTATCCCAAAGCCTTGATAAAAAGCGGATTTAGCTTTAAATTTAGCGATCTAAAAACCGCACTTGAGGATATTTTGAAGTAAATTGAAATAATTAGCCAAATGCTCCGCTTCGGTTTTTGCAAAATGCGGCTCGCGCCAACACAGCGTAAATTTGACGCCGCTACGAAAATTTAGCCGCATAGAATTTCGTCCGATTTTATCGCAAATCCGAATTCTAAAAACGCCGGCGTAGAGGCATAAAAGCAAATACGGTAGCGCCTTAAAACATAAAATGCTTTGCCCGCTGATATGGCGGGCTATAAATCAGTAAACAAAATTTAGCAAACCTGACGCTTGGGCAAAATTAGCACGATGCCGCCCAAGAAAAAAGCGATAAATTTTTACGACTGCCAAACGATGTCTTAAATTTAAACCGCGAGCCGATATTAGGCAAAAATTCGGCGTAAATTTAAATCAGGCGACAAATTTGCGTTTTTGAATATAGCAGACTAAGCTCATAAATTTGAAAAGCTAGCTTTTGCCGCTAGTTCTGTGCGCAGGGTTTGCTACCTGAGCGCTCAAGCGGACTGCGGAGAAGTTTTACTCAAACCGCCTCGAGATGCTAGGCGAGAGCTTGGTCAAGACGTCATAACTAATCGTGCCGAAAAAATCCGCCCAAACACTAGCGTCGTCAAATACGCAAATTTTATCGCCCGCATCTTCGCAGCAAAAGCTATCCATCGACATTTTGCCAAGCAGTCGCTGTCCGCCGGCCGTCTTTAGCTCGCCCTCGCCCGTGTAGCGCAGCAGTCCGTCGCCGTAGCCTAGGTCGTAAACGGCTATTTGCATATCCTTGCTAGCGCAAAATTTAGCGCCGTAGCCCGCACATTGTCCTTTTTTTAGCACCCTGCCGCTAACTTTATGCGCCCAGAGCGACGCCACGCGCTTTAGCCCCAAACTATCGTCAAACTGCGCGTAGCCGTAGGCTGCTATACCCACGCGCACGCACTCGTCCGCTAGCTCGCCAAAGCGCTCGGTCGCAGCGGAGTTGTGCGAATGAAAAACCAAACCCTCGCCGCAAATTTCGTGCACCGCAGCTTTTACCGCGTCAAAATTTCGCCTCTGTACGAAATAATCGCTACTAAGCTCCTCAGCACTTCTAAAATGCGTAAATGCACCGCAAATTTGCAGTCCGTGTGCCAAGGCCGCCTCGCACGCCGCCCGCACCTCATCTACCGCGACGCCGTTTCTATGCATGAGCGTATCGACGGCGATATGCACGCGCGCGCCTTGTTTGAATTTAGCAATCAGCGAAATGTCGTTTACCGCGTAGATAAATTGCTCGCTCTCGCCGCCCGTAGGGATATGCGAAAGGATGAGAATATGCTCGAAAAAGGGCTCCAGCTCGCGCGCCTCGGCCTCGTTTTTGACCGCACAAAATTTAATACCGTAGCTCGCCGCCTCACGCCCCACAAGCGCCGCTCCGTGACCGTAGGCATTGTCTTTTAGCACCAAAATCACGCGATCTTTGCCGCCTGCTTTGGCGCAAATTTTGGTTAGATTATGGATGTAGGCGGATCTGTTTAAAACGAGTTCAGACATTGAAATTTACGCCAAACGCCTCGTAAACGTTAGGAAGCAGCTTCCTAATACTATAATCGTAAGAGTAAAATTTAGCGTAAAGTGCCTTTAGATCAGCCTCTTTAACCGCCGCAAAGTCAAACACGTCCGTGCCCGCAACCTTTGGTACCTGGCGGTCTAGCTCGGCGAAAAACTCGCCCCTCGCCTTTAAAATTTCCTCGATTTGAGCCTTTACTATTTCGCTTTTTTCTTGCATTTACTTCTCCGTTAAGATTTTAAATTTATCTTTATCTAGTCGCACGTAGAGCTCTTTTTGCCCCTTAAATTCGTGGCTCGGCGCTGCGTAATCCTCGTCAAAAACCACTCTAAAAAGATTTTGCCCTTTGGTATTTGGATACGGCGTCACGCTAAAATTTGAAGCTTTTATGCTCTTTTTTTCGTTTAGCGCGAAAATTCTCTTTTTATTTTCGGCAAATTTAGCCCTCGTTAGCGCATTTTTGCCGTCTATTTTTACAAATTCGTCCGCGTAAAAGCCGAGGTAAATTTTAGTTTCGTTATCTCGCCACGCCTGCAGCCACTCGTGCAGATGTGCCAGTACGCGCGCGACGTCGTCTTTGCTGGCGTCTACCTTCTGGCTTTCGCTGATTATCACGACGCCCTCGCTGCCGATCAGTCGGCCGAATTTCACCAGCGCATCGTTGTTAAACGCCACGCAGCCGCGTGTTTTTACTTCGTCCTCGCGTTTGCCTTTCATCGGCAGTCCGTGTATCCAGATGCCTCCGCCCGTTTTTTGTGCGGCCTTATCGTGGGCGTTCGGATACGATAGCGACATCGCAAGCGGCCCATAAAATGTATCGGGCGGCGTAAATTTATCAATGACGTCGTAAACACCGATCGGCGTTTTTAGATCGCCTTCTTTAAATTTATCCCCGCTTTTGCCCGTTATCACGCTTTGAGAAAAGATTTGCTCCAGCGCGCCGCCCGCATACTCGAAGCTTTGCAAGGTTTTTTGCGCTTTATTTACGACGATGATTTTGGTCTTAGCCTCGTAGTAGCCGTATCTGACATCGGCAGCGCCTAGCTTTTTTAGCCAGTATTTTGCACCCGTCAAATTTGCGTCCGCTAAAGCCTCGGCGAGTAAATTTTGAGAGTATATAATAGAAAAAATGAAAAATATAATCAACTTTTTAAACAAAATTTCAATCCGTGTTTCAAAATGAGCTTGGATTATATTATTAATTGGCTTAAATTTTAAAAAAATAAAATTTTAAGCTACAAAGGGATATGATAAGTCACACCAAAAAGTGAAATAAATTCTCAAAAAAGGAAAGAAAATGAAGAAATTAGTTGCATTTGCCATTGCATTGTCAGCATCTTTTTGCTTTGCTGATTACGTTCTTATCAGTGCGGATAACGCATACGCCAAAGCCACTCCGCCAAACGTCAAAAACAGCGCAGTCTTTATGGATATCACAAACAATATGCCAAAAGCCGTAAGACTAATAAGCGCAAGCACAGATGCCTCTCAAAGCGCCGAACTTCACACGCATAAGCATGAAGACGGGATGATGAAAATGGTGCAGATAGATAGCATAGAGGTACCGGCTGAGGGATCGGTGAGCCTAAAACCGGGCGGCCTTCATATAATGCTAATGGACGTAAAAAAGCCAATGAAAGCGGGCGATAAAGTAAATTTAACTCTTAAATTTAGTGACGGCAGAATAGTTGAAGTGATCGACATACCGGTTAAAAATTTAGAAACTTCCGGGCACGCGCATTAAAATTTTATAATGAAAAAATTTCTCATTATTTTAGTCCTTCTAGTCGGCGTTTTGGGTACTTCGGCGTACCTGTTTTTTAAACCGCAAGCACAAGAGGACTTTTTGAGCGCAGAGGACGTGGGGGCAAATTTAACCCCGCTTCCCTGCGATATGAACACCGAGCACTCATGCGGCGTAGAGTTTCGCGGCAAGACGGTTAAATTTAGCCTCTCGCCAAAGCCCGTTTACACGATGCAGCCGACGATCGTGCGTATCGAGGGGCTAGAAGGGTTTAAAAACCCGAGCCTTGAGATCCACGGCGTAAATATGGACATGGGTGTGATTAAGGCCGAAGTAGAAAAACGCGACAACGCCTACATATCAAACATCGTGCTAAGCGCGTGCCTGATAAACATCATGAGGTACCGTTTCGAGGTGCTTGAAAACGGCAAAAGAAGCGGGCTTTATATAGACTTCGACTTGCATCAATAGACGCAAATTTTACTTAAAAGGGCGGATGATGAAAAAGCTTATTATCGTACTTATACTGATTTTAACGGTTCTTGGTGTAGGTTATCTCGCACTCTACTCAAACAAATACGCCCCTAACGGTCAAGGCACAAACGTCGCCGAGGGTCTAAAAAATTACGATTTTACCGGCAAGGGCGTAAACGGCGCGGTGAGTCTAAAGAGCTTTGAGGGTAAAAATAAGATCATATACTTTGGCTACACCTCGTGTCCGGACGTCTGCCCCGCGACTTTAGGTATCTTAAGCGGCGTGTTAAACGAGCTTAAAAGAGACGATATCGTCGTGATTTTCGTCACTCTCGATCCTGAGCGCGACGAACCTAAAAATGTCGATGAGTACGCGAAGTATTTTTATCCAAATTCTTACGGTATAGTATTAGACGATCTACCTAAGGTTGCAAAAAGCTACGGCGTGAAGTATCAAAAGGTGCTGCTTGAAAAATCGGTCATGGAGTACTCCGTCGCTCATAGCTCCTCGCTCTACGTACTAGACAAAAACGGTAAATTCGTAACCGAAATATCAAATTTGACGGCGCAAAACATCAAGAAAACGCTGGAAAATCTGAAATAATAACAGCTTTATTATTTAGTTGTTATGAGTGTTACGTTATAACACAGAGATATTTTTTTATGCTCAATTATTAACGATTTTGATTTAAATCAATATACTTTAAGCCTTCCGGTTGTATAGTTTCTTTAGCGGAAATTTAAAACTCGGAAGTCATCCATGAAGATTATAGCGCTCGTATGCGCTCTGTTTATTTTCTCCTTCGCAAGCGACGTTAGCGCTACGGCTAGCCTCGACGTAAAAAGCTGCGCCTATAGCGAGCAAAACAAAACCCTAGCCGTCTACGATACCAAAAATTCGCTAAATATACTTAATAAAAAAGACCTAAAAACCATAAACAAATTTGACTTTAAAACAGACGAGATAACCTCGCTAGCCTTTGACCACGCAAATTTATATGCAGGATTTGCTGGCGGCGAGATAGCTAAATTTAACGATGATTTTAGCTCTTTTGCCGGCATGCTAAATCTTTCAAATTTAAGCCTTGATACGCAGATAACGCACCTGTGGGTCGCAAACGGCAAAATTTACGCAGTCGTCGGCAAAGACGCCTTTATCTCCTACGATCTTGCGTCAAAAAAGCTGGCGCGCGCGAGTCTTGACGGCGCATATCATATCGCAACCTGTCAAATTTTAAACGGTGCCGCGCTGATAACTAGCTGGGACAGATCGGTTTTTACCGTAAATTTAAGCACCATGAAGGCAAAAAATCTAGGCAGATTAAAATCCGTAGCTTTGAGCACGGCGGAGATAAACTCAGGCGTGATTTTCGGGCTTGCTAGCGGCGAGATAGCTAGTCTCAAATTTGACGCCGAAGCAAATTTGACGAGCAAGCAAACGGGTGCGACAAATTTGACCGCCGAAGCAAATTTGGGCGACAAAGAAAACGCAATTTTGATGAACTCTACAAATTTAGAAACAAAAAACTCGGCGAGCACAGAGACCAAAGCCGCCCCGAACCCAATCGTCCAAATTTACAAAATCTCAAATTCACGCATTAAAAGCCTACTGGTCGTGCAGGATAAAGTTTATATCGGGCTTGGAAACGGCGAAATTTTACGAAGCGACGCGGAGTTTAAACAGATAGAAAAAATAGGCAAAAACTCCGACGCCGTGATAAAAATTTTTAACGACGAAGATAGCGTCATAGCCGTTAGCATAAACGGCGAGATCCAAATTTACAAGAAAAAATCTTAGGAAAGGAGATTTCAATGAACAAACTACTTAGTTGCGGTATCGTTGCGGCTGCGGGCCTCGCGTTTTCCGTTAGCAGTGCGTGTGCGACGGATAGCGACCTACAAGCTATCATGAAAGCGCGCGGGCTAACGGAAAAAGACGTCCTAGCGGCTGCTAAAACGTATCAGCCAAGCGGCAAGAAGGACGACTATATCGTCTTTTCCTCAGGAGGCCAAAGCGGACAGGTGATGGTTTACGGCGTACCTTCGATGAGGATTTACAAATTTATCGGCGTCTTTACGCCAGAGCCTTGGCAGGGATACGGCTACGACGAGGAGTCTAAGGCTATCCTAAAAAGCGGCGCGATTAGGGGCAAGGAGCTTTCATGGGGCGACACTCACCACCCTGCTTTAACCGAGAAAAACGGCGAATACGTCGGCGATTATCTTTTCATCAACGACAAGGCCAACCCTCGCATCGCGGTTATAAATTTGCACGATTTTGAAACTACGCAAATCGTCGTTAATCCAATCGTAAAAAGCGAACACGGCGGCAGCTTCATCACCCCAAATAGCGAATACGTCATCGAAGCGGCGCAGTACGCGGCTCCGCTAGATAACGGCTATCACTCGATAGACGAGTACGAAAGCGCATACCGCGGCGCGGTAACGTTTTGGAAATTCGACTATCCAAAAGGCAAGATAGACGAGAAAGCCTCCTTCTCGCTCGAGCTTCCTCCGTATTGGCAGGATCTAAGCGACGCCGGTAAAGGCGAGAGCTTCGGCTGGGCGTTTTCTAACTCCATAAACTCGGAGATGTACACCGGAGGTATCGAAAAGGGCTTGCCTCCGTTTGAAGCGGGCGCTAGTAGAAACGATACGGACTATTTGCACGTTTACAACTGGCAAATTTTAGAAAAACTAGCTCAAGATAAGAAAAACTACAGAGAGATAAACGGCCATAGAGTAGTTACCATAGACGCCGCCGTTAAAGCAGGCGCGCTATTTTTGATCCCCGAGCCAAAGAGCCCGCACGGCGTAGATGTTAGCCCAGACGGTAGGTATATCGTTATCGGCGGTAAGCTAGATACGCACGCTACGGTTTTTGACTTTAGAAAAATCAAAAATTTAATCGATAAAAAAGAATTTGCCGGCACCGACTCTTACGGCATACCGATTCTTGATTTGCAAAAGACCCTACACGGACAAGTCGAGCTTGGCCTTGGACCTCTACACACGGCATTTGATGCACAAGACGGCGTACTTTATACCTCGCTTTATGTCGATAGCCAGATCGTAAAATGGGACTATAAAAATTTAAAAGTCTTAGATAGGATCAACGTTCACTACAACATCGGACACCTAGACGCGATGGAGGGAAAATCGGCCAAACCTAAGGGCAAATACGTAATCGCTCTTGACAAGCTATCAATCGACCGCTTTAACCCTGTAGGTCCTCTTCACCCGCAAAACCACCAGCTAATCGACACTACGGGTGCAAAAATGGAGCTTTTATACGATATGCCGATACCTCTGGGCGAACCTCACGACGTAGTTTCGATCGCGGCTAGCAAGCTAAAACCGGCTACCACCTATGCCATGGGAACAAACTCTCGCACCGGTAAAGAAAGTCCGTTCGCAACTCTTGCCGGACAAGAAAGAGTCGAGCGCAACGGCAAAAACGTAACCGTCTACGCTACGATGATCAGAAGCCACATCAATCCTGAGCACATCGAAGTAAATAAAGGCGACAACGTAACTATCCACCTAACAAACCTAGAGCGCGCCCAGGACGAGACGCACGGCTTTACCGTGGATCTTTACAACATCCACGCGTCTTTAGAGCCGGGTAAAACCGCAACCGTAAATTTCGTAGCGGACGAAGAGGGCGTGTTCCCTTACTACTGCACCGAATTTTGCTCCGCGTTGCACCTTGAGATGATGGGCTATTTGCTAGTTAAAGATCCGAATAAAAAATACGAATCGGCAAAAGCAAATAGGCTAAAAACCCTAAGTCCTGAAGCCCTAAAAGCCGAATACGATAAAGTAATCGCTACTAATAAAGCTACCGACGAAGTTATCCAAAGCGTAGTGGCTTACTTAAAAGAAAAGCATTACGAAAAATATCCTAAGGTAAAAGAGCTAGTTACCGACGCGCTGGATCAATACGGCAAAATCCCAGAGGCTAAAGCAAAAGCCGACGAAGCCTATAAAAAAGGTGACGTAAACGGCGCGATACTTTGGGAGTACCAAGTATGGCAGTATATGGTTAAAACCGCAGACGTCGGCCTAAGAGCTAAAAACAATCTCGCTAAAGAGATCGCTACGCCTATGAGTCCGGCTGCGGCTAAAGGCGAGGCCGCATATCTAAAAGGCGGTTGCAACGCTTGCCACGTCATCGGTCAGGTTAGCTCGGGTCCGGATCTAACGGGCGTTCTTTTACGCCATGAAAACGGCGAGAAATGGGTATTTGACTTTGTCAAAGATCCGTCTAAATTTTACGGCGACGAGTACATCAAGTCTATGATCGACTACTTTAACCTAAGAATGCCTAATCAGCACATGAGCGATCAAGAGATCAAAGATATCATCGAATATCTAAAATGGATCGACGAAAACGCGGGAATGTAATCCAAATTTGATTCGGGCTTAGCGGTCCGAATCAGTCCGCTAAATTTGAGGCTCGGCGCGCGTAACCCGAGCCTTTTTCGTTAAATTTAAAAAGCCTTTTGCGAAAATTTTTTTAAATTTAATAAAGGAGAAACGATGAAGAAGTATCAAATTTACACTATTATCGCGTTAGTCTTGATGACCATTTGTTTTACGATCCCGGTTCTTGGATGGTTCGGCGCGAAGGCTAAAATCGCCGCAGGCGAGCCGCTCGCCGGATATTCGTATAAAATTTACGACCTTTACACCTCGTTTCAGTACAAAAATCACTTGATGCCAGAAGACGTAAAAGCCAGCCTACAAAAAGCGATCGAGCAAAAAGCTGAGATCGGTACGCCCTCTTTTCCTATCTGGTACGTCGCGCTTGAAGCGCCAAACTACCCAAAAGACGCCTTTCCGGACGGCATTCCCGTTTATTTTCACGTTGACGGATACAGCGGCGACGTGCACGAGATGAACACCATAAACCACTACATCGGTATGTATCCGATGGAGCACGGAGGCAACGTCGAGCGCGCGATTGCGCCTTATTATCTGCTTATTTCCACGCTTTGCATGCTAGCCTTTTTATACTACGACGGCAAATTTAACTCCCTGCTCATGGTGCTTCCGACCATAGCTCCGCTGCTTTTCATGGGCGCGTTTGCGGGCTGGCTATACTGGTACGGACACAATATGCAAGAGTGGGGTGCGTTTAAGATAAAACCATTTATGCCGACAGTGCTTGGCGACGGCAAGGTCGCGCAGTTTACGACGCACTCGTATCCTAGCATAGGATTTTGGGTGATGATGGCTATGAGCGCGCTTTGTATCCTAGCCGTATTTTCAAAGAAAAAAGAGCTCAAAGACGCGAAATGAAATTTAAGCTTTTGCTCTTTTGCGCGCTAAATTTGACGGCCTTCGCCGGTCCACTACAAGACGCTATAAACGCCGCCGAACCGGGCGACATCTTGCGCCTAAACGACGGCCTTTACGAAGGAAATATAATCGTAGATAAACCGCTAACGATAATAGGCAAGGGCGAAAACGCCGTGATACGAGGCGACCGCAAATCAAGCGTGATAAAAGTAACGGCAAAAAACGTAAAGCTCGTAAATTTAAACATCGAGGGCAGCGGCACGAGTCAGATGAACCTAGATGCAGGCATAAGCTGCGCAAAGGGCAATAATATTTTAGTCGAAAAAAACCGCTTTAAAGACGTGCTTTTCGGTATCGAGCTATCAGAGTGCAATCAAGCCGTGATAAGAGATAACAACATCACCTCAAAAGAGGGCTTTGACGTGCCTAGACGCGGCGACGCCGTGCGCGCGTGGTATTCGCACGAAAATTTGATCGAGCGAAACTACGTCTATAACAGCCGCGACATCGTGGCGTGGTTTTCTAGCAACAACGTAATCCGAAAAAATTTCGGCAAAAACAACCGCTACGCCGTGCATACGATGTATTCGGCGGACAACCTCATCGAGGATAACGAATTTAGCGGCGGAGCAGTGGGGATGTATTTTATGTTTTCAACAAATTCCCTCGTGCGCCGAAACGTGATAATCAACTCAAACGGAGCGTTTGGCGTGGGTATCGCGCTAAAAGACACCTCGGGATTTAACATCATAGAAAATACCTTTTTGTATAACTCGCGCGGCATCTACTCCGACCGCTCTCCGCTAAATCCGGGCACCGTAAATACCCTCGAAAACAATCAAATTTTATACAACGTCATCGGGCTGCAAATGCACGCGACGCAGGAAAAAAGCGTGTTTAAGGGCAATAATTTTATCGGAAACATGGAAACGGCTATCAACGACACTCCAGGCTCAAAGATCGAGCTAAACGAGTGGAGCGGTAATTATTTCGACGAATACGAAGGCTTAGATGTCGATAGAGACGGCATCGGCGATACGCCCTACTCGCACTTCGTTTACGCCGACAAGCTTTGGCAGTACTATCCGACTCTGCGCTTTTTCTACGGCTCCACCGTGATTAGCGGGCTAAATTTCCTAGCTAAGCTTGCCCCTTTTTCCGAGCCGCTTAAGCTTTTAGAGGACGGCTCTCCTAAAATGCGCCCAAACAACGCTCAAAAGGCAACGCTATGAATAGACGAAATTTTATCGCCCTAACGGCAGGTGCGGCTGCCGCAGGATACGGTATCGGATATTTTTTACCTAAAACGCGCGCGGACGAGCTTTTTTTACGGCCTCCCGGAGCGGTTAAAAATTTCGAATCGCTCTGCATAAAATGCGGCCAGTGCGTGCAGGTCTGCCCGTATCACAGCATCGAGCTACTAGATATAACGCAGGGTTACTCAAACGGCACGTCCTATATCGACGCGCACGAGCGAGGCTGTTATCTGTGCGACCTTTTCCCTTGTGTTTTGGCCTGTCCTAGCGGCGCGCTAGATCACGCTACGACGCAGATTAGCGACGTAAAGATGGGCGTGGGCGTGCTAAGGGAGCATGAAGCCTGTCTAGCGTACAAAAACGAAAACGTAAATTTAAACGGCGTTACAAAAATGCTTAAGCGTAAAATTTACAACGACCGCGAGCAAGCCGTAAAAGACGCCGTCCAAAATAGCGTGGATAAGCCCTGCGATCTGTGCGTTAGCCTCTGTCCCGTCGGAGACGCCGCCATAACTATGGCTAAAAGCGACGGGCGAAATTTACCCGAATTTAAACAAGGCTGCGTCGGATGCGGAGTGTGCGCCGAGGTTTGCCCGGCACAAATCATCGACATCGCGCCAAACCGCGGCTATGATGAAATTTACAAAGGATAAAAATGAGAAATAAAATTTTAGGCTGTCTCATGGCTCTCGCTGCCGCCGCGCTGATAACGGGCTGCGAGAACAAGGATGATAAAAAATCCGCGACGCAATCGGCAAAAACACAGGCGACGCCCGCCGCTGCAGGCATGATAGAGACACAAAAAGCAGACTCAAACGCAACCGCGCAAAAAGACTACGATCAGTTTATGAGCTACGATATAAACGGCAAAAAGAGAGTCAAATTTGGCCTGGACGACGAGGAGAGCGAGACTAGCCGCTCGGTCGGCGCGCTAGCGATGGTGCGAAGCCCGCTGCAAAGCATAAATTTAAAACTCGTAAAAGGGCGCCTTAGCAAGGACTTTATCGTAAAATGCTCCGCCTGCCACGACGACTACGCCAACGGCATCATCGGCCCGTCGCTGCTAAATAAAACCTCGGATCAAATTTACGACATGATCGCCGCGTATAAGAGCAAGCAAAAGGCAAATCCGCTGATGAAAGATCTGGTGCGTGGCATGGACGAGGCGCAGATCAGGGCGCTAGCTAATGAAATCAGCGAATTTAACGAGCAATTTAGAAAAAAATAGGAGGCTAAAATGGGAAAGAAAATAGCGATAATCTTTGGAGCTTTGGTCTTGGTTCTTATGATTTTTATGCTGACTAGCCAGCCCTCAGCGCCCATAAAAGATGCCAGCAGACCCGAGCTAAAGCCGGCGCAACAAACAAAGCCAAAAGTCGTAAACGAAGAGCTAAATTTGCAAGATAGCGAAGAGATCAAAAAGATAAAACAGCTACAAAACAGCGTCGTAAATCAGCCTAGCGAGGGCGTTAGCAAACGATACCTGACCTCCTGCGCGCCTTGTCACGGAGCAAACGGCAAGGGCGTGATGGCGCCTAGCATCGCTGGTAAAAGCAAGGGCGAAATCCTAGCTTCGCTAAAAAACTACAAAGAGGGCAAAGTACCAAACAGCCTAATGAAGGAGCTTCTCACGAACGTATCAGACGAGGATCTAGGCGCGCTAGCTGATGAAATTTCAAAATTTAAAGAGTAGCGGATGGATAAATATAGCACGCGTTGCACGGTCTCAAAGGTCGATTTTTTCGATACGCTGACGATAAAAAACGGCGAGGGCAAAAAAAGCCTCAGCTGGCGAGGACGCCGCCTAATCGTGATCGCGCTAGTGCATATTTTGTTTGTGCTTTCTTACCGCGCGGATATTCAAATTTTAGAAGGCGACATCAGCGGATCAAGGATTTTAGGTTTTCATTTGACCGACGCTTTTATGAGCTTTCAGGTATTTGCCGCGACGCACGAGTTTCCGATAAATTTGATCATCGGCACGGCTACGATTTTGCTTTTTTACGCGCTCGTGGGCGGGCGAGCGTTTTGCGGCTGGATTTGCCCTTATACTTTTTTGGGCGAGATCGGCGAGAAAATACACGAAAATTTAGCCGCTAAAAAGATAATCAAACGCCGCGAGTTCGATCCCAAATGGCGCTACGTCTTTACCGCGCTTTTTATCGCGATGAGCTTTGCTAGCTCGCAGCTCGTGTTTGAGATATTTAGCGTGACGGGCATCGTGTCTAGGTTCGTCATTTACGGCTATTTTCACGCGATTTGGTTTGCCCTCTTCGTGCTTTTAGTCGAGATTTTCTACTCTCGCAGAGGCTGGTGCCGCTACGTCTGCCCCATCGGCGCGACCTACTCGCTACTAACACGCACCAACGCCGTAAAAGTCAGCTGGAACAAAGATCGCTGCGACCACTGTTTAGTCTGCATAGATACCTGCCTCGTGCCGCACGTGCTTGAAATCACGAAGAAAAACGCTAAACTTGACGGCGACGAAAATAAAAAAGAATTTCGTCTCGTGGGCGGCGACTGCACGCTTTGCGGGCGCTGTATCGACGTGTGTCACCACGACGCGCTGAAATTTGACAACGGCTTTAAAAAGCTCATATAAAAGGATAAATTTGATAATCTTAAAAGACATCACAAAGGCTTTTGGCTCGCAAAAGATACTGCAAAACGTAAATTTAAGCATAAAAAAAGGGCAAAAAACGGTCGTGCTCGGACAAAACGGCGCGGGTAAAAGCTCGCTGATGCGCATCATACTGGGCGAATTTAAGCCAAACAGCGGCGAGGTGCGAGTAAACGGCTTTGATCCTTTTACCGCGCGCAAAGAAGCCCTTAGCGTGATATCTTTCGTCCCGCAAACGCCGCCGCCGCTAAAATTTAACCTAAAAGAGCTTTGCGAGTTCGTCTGCAAAAGCTCAGGCGTTGCGCAGGAAAACATAGAGAAATTTTGCGAAAAAATGGAGCTTGATCTAAAAGGAAACTTTCACAAGCCCTTTTACAAACTCTCGGGCGGTATGAAGCAAAAAATGCTAATCGCAATCGCCTTTGCTAAAAACACCGAAGCCATGATGTTTGACGAACCGACGGCAAATTTAGACCCGAAAGCCAGGCGAAATTTTATGGATCTACTAGGCGAGTTTGCGTGCGAAAAGACGCTGGTTTTTATCTCGCACAGACTTGATGAGGTGCAGGGCATATCAAACCGCTACGTCGAGATGGACCTGGGGCAGATCATAAAAGACGAGCCGATCTATCAAGGAGGCGCGCATGCGTAACCTGCTACTCATCGCCAAACTAGACGTCGCCGAGTCGCTACGCTCGCGCTGGTTTCTCATCTATATGCTGGTTTTTATGGGGCTTATCGTTACTTTTATCTTTAGCGGTGTGACGGACTCGCGGGTGCTGGGCTTTAGCGGGCTTACGCGACTTTTGCTGCTTTTTATCCAAATTTGCATCGTTATCGTCCCCATTTTTATCCTCATCTCGACCGTGCGCAGCATCAGCGCCGACCGCGACACGAATTTGCTCGAGTACATGCTTAGCTTCCCCGTTAGCCTGGGCGAATACTATTTCGGCAAGGCTTTGGGGCGCATTTTCGTTATTTTCGTGCCGCTTTTGCTCTCTTTCGTTTTAGCCGTAGTTGCCGGTCTAGTTAAAAAAATCGAAATCCCGTGGGATATCCTAAGCCTATACACCGCCCTACTTTTCGCGCTTAGCTTCGTGTTTTTGTCGTTTGGATTTCTCATCTCCTCGGCTATCAAAAACCAAGAAATGGGTCAAGGCGTCGCGTTTTTACTCTGGCTTATCTTGCTAGCGTTTTTGGATCTAGCTCTCATGGGCTTTTTGATGAAAAGTAACGTGCGCGAAGATATCATATTTTTTATCGCGCTCATTAACCCGATCGAGGTCTTTAGGATCGCGGCGATTAGCCTGTTTGATCCGAATTTAGCCGTTATCGGCGTGGCGTCAAACTTCGTGCTAAATAACTTTAGCGTATTTGGCTTCGTGCTTTACTCGATTTTTTACCCGCTGATTTTGGGCACGATTATGCTTGTCGGGGGGTATTTTATCTTTAGCAGCAGGGATTTGGTGTAAATTTAGCTAGTCTGCGGTAGCCGAATTTGGCGTTTAGGTAGGCTAGCTAGTCGTTTTATCAAGCAAATTTAACGCCCGCGCGGCTAAAGCACGATGAAACGACGCTATTTTTACGCTATCCATAACCGCTAAAACCCAAAATTTATCATCGTTATGAGTCGTATTAGATTTAAGTTCAAAATTCGCCTTTTATTTTATCGCGGTAATATATTTATTGGACGCCACTTTACCGACCGGCGGCTGGGTATCTTGACCCCATATATAGTAGCTTAGCAACTGTTTTGAATAGTCGTCGTTTAAATTTAGATTAAATACAGCCATTGTTTATCCTTTGTGTTGAAATTTTATTTTTTGATTTGAAATTTGCTTGGTAAATTTCAAATGATTAGGCTTTTTAGCCGACTTTTGCTTCCCTACTACGCAAATAATATTCTTCCAATGGATAATTTAGATTTCCGCAGTTATCGAATTCCTTACCCTCTTTTTTCGTATCAAATAGCATTACTTTGCTCCTATCTTCATAATGTTTTTTAGTAATAACATCAATTTCTGCTCTATCATGTAAGTATTCGCTGTGATTATAACGTAAGTAATTTTTATTAACTAAAACAAATTTATCTAGTAATAAATCGGCTGTAACTGTTTTATTATCACCGTTAATAAGGACTATCGGCCTATCAAATCCGAAGCCTGCGCCGTCCGAAGATATTTTTAGATATTTTTTAGGATCGGTTTTTTTAGCCTTTAACTCTTTTATCAGTATCTCCTCAGTTGTTTTTCCCTCCTTATAATACTTTTGTAATACCTCAAACCAATTCGATAAATTTATATTTTCTAATTCATAATATGCGATTTCATATGCGCTGTGCCGGGAACTACCATAAGCATAAACCCTATAATCATTGATCATTTGATCTAGTTTTAGATCATAATCCAAATACTGCCCTATCGCTCTTTTATACAGCTCCTCTCTCTGTAAAATTCTATCCTCTTTGAGGCAGTATCCCTGTTTGTATTTGTCGTAGTCGGAAAGGGAAACTATCGCAAAGCCTCGCGAGGTAGAATAATCTGGGATTATGCGGATAAATGCGGCGCCAAGTATCGCCGTAAAAAGCAATACCGACCAAACCATCTTTTTAAGTTTGCTACCGAAGAGTTTTTGTTTTAAATTTAAGTTCAAAATTTGCCTTGTTGTTTTATTTTCATTATGATTATATTGTGATTAAACTTAGGTGTTTATAAGCGGGTATCGCTGTTTTAAAATTTAATTTTGCAGGAGTCTTTTGCTAGAGCTTAGACGATAGGCAAATTTGACGACCTAGCCGCCAAATTTGCAAATTTATAGCCTAAATTTAAGCCTCAGCTTCCTCCGCCGTGCCCAAATTTCCCTCGCTAGCGACCAACTCGGCCGCTAGCTTTTTACTTGATTTAAAGTCCACTTTGCCCGTTCCTAGCACCGGTACGGCTTCGACTTTAAAAATCCTTGAAGGCTGCATGATGGACGGTATCGCGGATGCCCTGATGCGCGCACCCAGCTCCTCCTCGCTTATCTCGCCGCTAAAGAGCATAACGACTTGCTCGCCCTTTTTCTCGTCGGCTACGTTGGTGCAGACAAAGGTCGCCTCATCGCCCAGCACGGATGAGATTTGAGCCTCGACCGCGCCCAGGCTTATCATCTCGCCGCCGATTTTGGCAAAGCGAGAGAGTCTATCCGTGATCGTTAGAAAGCCCGCCTCGTCTAAAAAGCCGATGTCGCCGCTGTTATAGTAGCGCACGCCGTCTAGTTCGACGATCGCCTCTTTCGTGCGCTCCTCATCTAGATAGTAGCCTTTCATCACCTGATGGCCGCCGATTAGGATGAGGCCCGCCTGTCCGTTTTCTAGCTTTGCTAGGCTCGTTGGATCGCAGATTCTTATTATCGTGCCGGCCGTCGGTAGGCCCACGCTGCCCTCTTTTGAGAAAACGAGCTCTTTAAAAAACTCGGGCTCTAGTACGTTTGCGGTATTTACGCTAACGACTGGCGAGGTCTCGGTCGTGCCGTAGCCTTCGTAAATTTCGACGCCGAATTTCATCTTAAACTCGCGCTTGACGGCCGCGTTTAGCTTCTCCGCGCCGGCTATCGCGTAGCGGATCGTAGAAAACATCAGCGGATTTAGCTTTTTGTTTTTGGTATAGAGCCTAAAAAACGTCGAAGTGCCAAACATTATCGTCGCGTGGTATTTAGCAACCATCTTGCCCACGGCAAAGGCGTCCGTGGGATCAGGCACGTGAGCGGAGGCGATACCTTCGCTAAGCGGGAAAAAGGTCGCCGCGGTAAGCCCGAATGAGTGAAATATCGGTAGCGACGCTAAGATAACGTCGTTGCCGTCCGTATTTACGATCTCTGAAATTTGCTTGATATTAGCCATTATGTTTTTATGCGTCAGCACGATGCCCTTTGGCGTGCCTTCGCTGCCGCTGCTAAAGAGTATCGTCGCATCGTCGTCGATGCGAACGTCGCGAAAATAAATAAGCTCAAGCAGCCAGCGCGGCATCAAAATCGCCTTTAGCATCGCGCAAATTTTATCAGCCTTGCTTATGCCCTGCGCGACGTCTTCGAGATAGATTAGTCTACCTTTTAGAGATTCTTCCAGCTCAAAGCCGCGAGCCTTTAGCTTGGCGATAAACTGGCGAGAGGTGATTATGCTTCTTAGTCCCGCCTTGTCCGCGCAGCCGATCAAATTTTGCTCGCTAAGCGTGTAGTTTAGATTTACGCTTATCTTGCCTCTGATAAATAGCATCAAATTTATAATGCTACCCATCACCGAGGAAGGAAGTATCACTCCGACGTTTCGCTCTTTTAAAAACGAGAATTTAAATTTAGACAAAAACACAAGCACCGTAGCGATAACCTTGAGATTGTTTAAATCAGCGCCCGTGCTATCTACCATCGAGCGTTTAAACAGATCCGCTTTAGCGTGTTTTAGCCAGCTAAACTGCATAGGTTCTAGAGTTTTTAGATACTCCGCCCAGCTAAAAAACGACAGCTCGACGACCTTTTCGCGTACCTGCGGGGCTTTGGTCTCAGGTGCCAAAGGCGCGCCGAAGCTCACCCTGATAGCGCGCTTGCCGTCTATTTTACGGCTGATTTTTTGGTAGTATTTTTGAGCGCGCGAGAAGCTAGAGCCCCAAAGACCGCGCAGATAAAACGGCACGATGACGGAGTTCGTATCGCTTGCGGCTATCTCGTAACCGTGCGCAAACTCGTCTATCTGGCCGTTATAGCTGATATGACCCTCAGGAAATAGCGCCACCACGTCGCCCGCGTCTAGGCGCTCGCGGATCTTTTCTAGCGCGCTTTTGCTAGCGCCCGCGCCTATCGGGATCACATCAAATAAATTTAACAGCCATTTTAGGTACCAAATTTCATAAAAGCTCTTATGCATCGCAAATCTAATCGGGCGCGGAGAGGCCATCTGCAGCACCGCCCAGTCTATCCAGCTCATGTGGTTGCCAAGCAGCAACACGCCGCCTTTTTGCGGGATATTTTCGACGCCGTCGACGTTGATCGTGTAGCCGATCCTAAAAAACGGCATGATAAGTAAACGAGCAAAAAGATGCGGCAGGTACTTTATCGCTACCAGCGCGCAGATAAGCACGCTAAAAGAGGTAATGACGAAAATTTCGGGCGTACTAACGGCAAATATGCTAAACGCCATCGCAAGCAGCAAAAACGCCGCCATAAAGATGTTTTGGATAAAGTTACTGCCCGCTAGCGTGCGGCCCATCTGCTCTTCAGAGGTAAAAAACTGGATATTTGCGTTTAGCGGTACGATGAAAATGCCGCCGCTAAAACCGAACAAAAACGACGCCAGCGTCATAAACGCAGCACTTGAGCCCTGCGCGAACATAAGTAGCGAAACAAAAAGCCCAAGCGCCCCAAAAGGCACGATGCCCATCTCGATGTGGTTTTTCGAGTAACTGCCCGCTAGCGCTGAGCCCACGACTAGACCGATGGTGCTAACGGCTAAAATCGCCTGCACGATCATGACGTTGTTATCCGCGCTCATAGCTTTGTAGTGAGCCGGGAAAACGGCGATAACCAGCTGCGCCACCGCCCAAAAAACAGAAAGTCCCAGCGTACATAAAAAGGCGTTTTTGTTGTTAAAGATGTGCCTCGTGTTTTCTTTTAAGTAGCCTAGCTTAAAGTACTTTTTCGCGTCAAATTTCAGCCCCGCATCAGTCGCCTCGAAAAACGGAATCTTAAACGTAAAAATAGTCTCGGCTACCGAGCAAACGAAAAGTATCGCGCCGATAAACCAGACCGATTTTATCATCTCTGCGGCATCCGTGCTAGTAGCGGCGTAGCTCTCGAAAATCGCCGAGAAAACAAACGAACCAAGCAGTATCGCCACGATAGTAAAGGCCTGCACGATACCGTTTGCAGCGCCTAGCTTTTCTGCGCCCACGATTTTTTTGATGAGGCCGTATTTAGCGGGGCTATATACCGCGCTTTGCACCGCTAGCAGCAGCGTCGTACCGAACGCCACGTAAAACCAGCCGCAAAGGTAGCTCACCGTTATAAAAAGCGTGAGTAAAATTTCGCTCGCCGCCGCGTATCTCGTGATGCGGGTGCGCGAAAATTTATCGTTTAAAAAGCCCGAAACGCTAAAAAGCATGATGTAGGGCAGCAAGATTAGTAAATTTACGAGCGAAGTTAAGATGATCTGTAAATTTTCATCCTCTATGCTCTTAAAAAGTATGTTTTGGATCGTGATCTTGTGACCAAGATCCACGACCGCGTTGATAAACATAACGATCAAAAAGGGCAAAAAGCCCCTAACCGAAAAAACGCCTTTCATTTGTTCTCCTTTTTGTAGGCATCAAAGGTGTGAAAATTTAAGATATACGGTTTTAGGATCAAGATATTATCGAAAACGAGCTTTAAGGCCGCATTTTTATCCTTTGCTTTCGCGTAAATTTCGCGCGCGCACTCGGCTTCGATTTTGGCCGTTTGCTTGGCTAAATTTATATATGTTTGCAAGATCTCTCGCCCGCGATCGCTCTTTTGGGTCTCTAGCACGATTTGCAGGATCTCGACCTCTTTTTCGGTTATCTTGCCGCCTCGCATAAAGATAAATCCGTCCTCTATAAATTTATCCAGCTCGGCCTGGCTGATACCCAGCCTCTCGCACGCCTGCTCGGCGCTTAGCGTCTGGGCAAAATTTGACCCCATAAAGGTATCGAGCGAATCAAAAAGCGCCTCGTAGCAGCGCTTAAAGCTAAAGCCCTTTTGCTGCGTGAGCGCCTTGACCTCCTTTAGGCTGAGGTGGAAGTTGCTCTGGACGTATTTGATGAAATTTAGCATCAAAAGCGTGTCCTCGCCGTACTGATGGACGTTGTCTTTTACCTTCACGGGCTCGGGCAAAAGCCCTTCCTTGACGTAAAAGAGTATCGTTGATTTGGGCGTTTGCGATAGTTCGCAAAGCTCGCTCATCTTGTAGCTCATCTCTTTCCTTTCGTTAAATTTGACGAAATCTTACGCAAATTTAGCTTAGAGAATCATAAAGTGTAAAGCACCACTTGACACTTTTTAAAATTTAGGCTATGATTTCGTCAAATTTTAAAAAAGGAGAAACGATGTTTCGAGATGGTTTTTATAGCGCAGGCGAGAGTTTGGAGGCTTTTAGTTCTGGTGTAAATTTGAGAGGTGGAAAAACGGCGGCAAATTTGACGCCAAACTCGACCTGCGCGAGTGCCGCAAACTTTGGCTTCAATTTGGCTCGCAAAACGGAAACAAATTTAACTCGCACAAATTTAGCCGAGCAGAACGCGCGGATAAATTTGAGCTCAAATTTAAGAGTGAGCAAGACGGCCGCGCCAAAAACGCTCGGGCCTGGCCAAAACGCGGCAAGTCAAATTTACGCCAAAGATAAATTTGCCGAAACGAGCGTAAATTTAACCGCAAACGAAGCAAATTCGAGCGGGTTTTCGCGGAGTAAATTTAACGAAATCGCCGTGCGGGAGAGCGAACTTAGCGGCTTACAAAACGCAAATTTAATGCAGATAAAAACCGTCGATATCCACTCGCATTTGCTTAGTGCGGACGTAAAATTCGACCGATTTTACGACAAACTAGCGCTTGCGTTTTTCGCTAAGAAATTCGACATAAACAGGCGCGAGCTTATAAAAAACGGCTTTGAGGGCTATAAAAGCAACTTCGCGCGGCTGATTAAAAGCTCAAATTTCGTCCAAAAATCCGTGGTTTTTGGCGTCGATGCGAAATTTGACGCGAGCGGAAATCTCGTACACAAGGACAAAACCGTCTGCGCCTCAAACGAGGACGTTTTTGCATTTTACGAGCAAAATCCGAGCGAAGTCGTGCCGTTTTTTAGCGTAAATCCAAACCGCAAAGACGCGCTAAATTTGATAGAAAAGTACCATAAAATGGGCTTTAAGGGCGGCAAGCTGCTGCACTCGTACTGGGAGACGGATCTAAACGACAAGCGCTACGAGCCATATTTTAGGCTACTTAGCGAGCTTGGGCTGCCGCTTGTTATCCACGTGGGCGACGAAAACTCGCTGGCGTCAAACAAGGCCCTTGAGAGCATCGAGCAGCTAAAATCCCCGCTAAATCTTGGTTGCCGCATCGTCTGCGCTCACATGGGCGCCTCAAGCGACGGCGCCCTCACGGCGCTTTCCAGGGATCCCGAGAAATTCGGCGCAAACTACTTCACGCTACTTGGTTGGCTGCGCGAGTTTGACGGGCTTTATGCCGATGTTTCGGCGCTGCTTTGCATAAACAAGGCCCGCATCCTGCCACACCTAAAAACCCAAACGCAAATCCACGACAAAATCCTTTTTGGCACCGATTTTCCCGTGCCTTTTAGCGTGATTTTAAGCAGCTACGACCTGCCTTTGCGAGACCGCCTCGCGCTAAACCATATCCAAAATCCACTCGATCGCTACGTGCGCGCGATGAGTTTGTATTTTGGCGAGGATTTGCCGATTTTTAGCAATTATAAAAAGATTTTGGGGGAGATTTGAGCTTGGGTTTGGGGCGCAAATTTAATAGTGGGCATGCAAATTTGAGTGCAGCTGGTAAAATTTGCACGTATTTTGGCGGCGTAGCTTAAATTTCGAATTTTAAGTGTATAAAAAGCAAATTTAAGCCGCCGCCTTAAGATAAATTTTGCTAATTCGCCTGATTTGGCGTTGATTTTTCGTTTTCTGCTCCGTTCTTGTATTTGTTTATAGCTTTTTTGTATTTTTTGGCTTCTTCTTTGTCCGACTCTAGCCAATCTTTAAACTCACTCGAAGTAAGCCGCCTGCGATCGTCTATCGGGTTGCCGCTTTCGTCTAAGTCGGCTCTACGCACTCTGTTACTAACCTCGTCCGCTTCTTGCGAACCTTTGGCATCTAAAAGACAAAAACTTAAATTCGGCTTGTGTATATTTAAAATCGTGTTCGCACATCTGCGCGGGCCATTTATTATTTCATGATCAGAAAACCTCAAAAGCGAGCGCACGAGCCCCCCGCCGTAAGCCTCTTCTGAGCTCTCAAAACAGATATCAAAGCCGAAATTATGAAAAAATATGTCGCCGACGCTCGACACTCGTTTGTAGCTATTTTTATCCGCACTCGTATAAATTTCGATCTCTGCAAAAGCGAATTTTTCGCCCGCAACCTCTAGCGCACAGTTTTCTAGCAAGTCGCGCATAAAATTTTCTATCTCTTTTTGGGTCGCATTATTTGGGTCTAAACGCGAAAAAAATTCTTGCATTTTTTTATCGCCTTGCATTTTTACTCCTATTTTTTATTTTACGCTCAATGACAAATTAAAGTCCCGCTTTATCGAGGTCGCGCTAAATTTGATTATTTTTTAAATTACTTAAATTCGACGCTAAATTTAAAGCGACAAACTACCACCTGCCGCTAGCTCCGCCGCCGCCGAAGCCTCCGCCTCCTCCGCTAAAGCCGCCTCCGGAGCTTCTGCTGCTTCCGCTAAATCCGCCACCGCCGTAACTGCCTCCAGAGCCGCCGCCATGCAAGCCTCTACCGCCGGTTTTCATATTTCGCATTAGGTACAAAAGTAGCACAAAAAGAACGAGCAAGACCCCGCCTCTAACAAGCAGATTCTCGATACCAAACGTCCCTGCGACTACGCCCGAGATAAAGCCCGATAGCGTCGCGCTAACTCCGATTCGCAGAGCCGCCGCGCCGAAAATAGCCGAAGCAAATACCATCACCATGCCAACTACTATCCCGTAGGCTTCCACAGGCGTCTCATCTTGCTTTTCTATCTCCTCCTTCACCCCCTCATCCCCATCAAGTAGAGCGATTATCTTTTGTATGCCTATGTTTATACCGTTTTGGATATCGCCTTTTTTAAACTCAGGGATTATGTAGTAGTTTATGATACTGCTACTAAGAGCGTCCGTCAGCACGCCTTCTAGGCCGTAGCCGACCTCGATACGCACCTGCTTGTCGTTTGGCGCGACTACTAGCAGCGCACCGTTATCTTTGCCTTTTTGTCCTATACCCCAACGTCTAGCTAGTTCTATGGAGTACTCTTCTATTTGAGCGTTACCTAGAGATTCTATAGTAGCTACTACGACTTGATTAGTGGTATTGTTTTCATGAGTAGCTAGTAATGTTTCTAGTTCGTCTTTTGTGCTCTGGCTTAGTACTCTTGCTTGATCTACTACCCTGCCGGTTAAGGCAGGGAAATTTGAACTCTTTTCGTTTGATGTTTGAGTAGCGGTTTGTTTTACGGTTTTGTTTTGTTCGGTAGCATTATCTGCTGCCGATAAATTTATAGCCGTAAGTCCTAAAAGCGTAAAAACGCAAAATAAAGTAGATAAAATGCGTTTCATTTTTGTACCTTGGTTGGGTTATTTGGCGAATGATACGTCCGGCGCGCTTTGTTCAGTCTCGCTTGCTTCAAACGTCACGCGCGGTTTGAGCTCTGGATAAAAAATCGCGGCTATAAACTTATCCGGTATCTTGCGAAGGGCGATGTTGTAGTCCTTGACCGCTGCGATATAGTCCTTTCTAGCGACTGCGATGCGATTTTCCGTACCTTCAAGCTGACTTTGAAGCGAGAGGAAATTTTGATCGGCTTTTAACTGAGGGTAGTTCTCGGTGATAGCCATTAGCCTAGATAGCGCGCCGCCTAGAGTTTTTTGAGCGTTTTCAAACTCTTTTAGCTTAGCAGGATCGTCTAGCGAGCTAACGTCGATCGTCATTTGAGAGGCTTTGCTTCTAGCTTCCGTTACTTCCTTAAATACGCCTTCCTCGTGGCTAGCATAGCCTTGGACGGTTTTTACCAAATTTGGGATAAGATCGGCGCGGCGTTTGTATTGGTTTTGCACCTGAGCCCATTTCTCTTTGACCGTCTCGTCGAGTACCGGAAAGGCGTTAATATACTTCATGGCAATACCGCCAATGATACCTAGGATAACTAGAAAAGCGACTAGATTTTTCATGGGTGCTCCTTGAAAAGATTTTCTATCTCCATTATACATCTAAATACATTTAAAAGTAATAATTTTTAAATAAATTTTACATTGTGTTAAACACATGCCTAAAAATTTAAAGCAAAAAAAGTAATATGCTAAATTTGCATATTACTTAAATAATTCTTAAAAAATTATACTAATTTTAAAACTAAATTTATATTTGCCGTTGTATAATAATCTCATAAATTTCAGTAATACCAGAAAGGAGCGAAAATGGAAGAGATAGTAAAGACTACCTGTCCATATTGCGGTACGGGCTGCGGCATCGATCTTATCGTGCAAAACGGTAGAATCGTAGACGCCAAACCCAGCAAAGATCACCACGTAAACGACGGCGAACTTTGCCTAAAAGGAATGTTCGGTTGGGAGTTCGTAAACTCTCCTAAACGCTTAAGCCGACCGATGATGAGGAAGTTAAACGGCGTCTACGACAAGCACGGCGAGCTTGAAGAAGTGAGTTTTGAGGAGGTTTATGATTTCCTCGCGGATAAATTTAAATCCACCGTCGCAAAATACGGTCCAAACTCGATCATGGGCTTTAGCTCTGCGCGCTCAAATAACGAAGACAACTACGTTTTCCAGAAATTTTTCCGCGCTCAGGGTAGCAACAACGTCGATCACTGCGCCCGTCTTTGACACGCTCCTACAGTGGCAGGTCTTGCCAACACGCTAGGAAACGGAACGATGACGAACGATTTGGTAGAATTCGCTACCGATACGGACGTATTTTTACTCATCGGCACCAACACAAGCGAGTGCCACCCGATCATCGCTATGCAGATGCAGCGAGGCTTGCAGCGCGGCGCCAAGATGATCGTCGTAGATCCAAAGCGCACCGATATGGCCAAAAAAGCCGACATCTATCTGCAAATCCCGATCGGAGCGAATATCAAAACGCTAAACACGATGATGCACGTCATAATCGCCGAAAATTTGCAAGATAGCGAATTTATAGAAAAATACTCCGAGGGATTTGAATATCTAAAAGAAGTGGTTAAGGACTTTACGCCTGAGCGTTTCGAGCGCGAAACCGGCATAAAAAAAGAGCTCATCATAGAGGCAGCTAGAATGTATGCTAAAGCAGGTGCGGCGGCGATTTGCTACACGATGGGTATCACGCAGTTTAGCGACGGTACGTCAAACGTCTTTTCACTATCAAATTTAGCCGTTTTAACGGGAAATTTAGGCAAAAAGGGCGCTGGCGTAAATCCTCTGCGCGGTCAAAACAACGTCCAAGGCGCATGCGACATGGGCGCGCTGCCTAACGTCATCCCGGCAGGCGCGGTCAATAGCCCTTACGCGCAGGAGCAAGCGCGCAAAGTATGGCACTTTGAGCTAAATCCGGTTCCTGGCTTTAAGCTAACGCAAGCACCCGATAAAATGGATAGCGGCGAGCTAAAAGTCCTCTACGTCTACGGCGAAAACCCCGTAATGAGCGACCCTTGGACCGAGCACTTCGTCCACGCCGTCCATCATCTAGACTGCTTTATCGTGCAAGATTTGTTTTTCACAGAGAGCGCGCACAAGGCCGACGTGGTGCTACCTGCCGCGGGCTGGGGCGAAAAGGACGGAACCTTTATCAACACCTCTCGCCGCGTCCAACGCACTCGCAAAGCTAGCGAGCCCGTTAACGGCGTGGAGCCCGATTGGAAGGTCGTTTGCAATATCGCAAACCGCATGGGGCTAGAGGGGTTTGACTTTGCGAGCCCTGAGCAAATTTGGAACGAGCTAAGGGAGCTTATGCCTAAATTTTTCGGCGGTATCAGCTACTATAGACTAGGCAAACTAGGCGGTATCAGCTGGCCATGTCCAGACGAGGAGCATCCGGGTACGCCGGTGCTTTACGCAGATCACAAGTCCATGCTGCCTGGCGGCAAATTCCGCTTCGCGCCGGTACTTTACGTAGATGATAAAGAGGGGCGCGCAAAGGCTGAGGCCGAATTTAGAGCTAAGATGAATATCCCAGAGGGCTATCCGGTCGGTAGCGGCGCACTTAGCGAAGTGCCTGACGAGGTCTATCCGTGCCTATTTACGACGGGGCGCAAGGTCTATCACTACCACACAGGTACGATGACGAGAGAGTGCCCTGCCCTAGAGTACGGTGCTGGCGTAGAGGGCGCACTCATAGAGGTGAGCCCGGATATCGCTCGCGAGAGAGAGCTGGAGGAAGGCTGCTACGCGCTCGTGCAAAACAAACGCGGCCAGATCGCAGCAAAACTGCGCGTCAATCCGGATCTAAAAGAAGGCACGATATTTACGACCTTCCACTATAGCGAGGCCGACGGCAACGAGCTAGCAAACGCCGGCGACCCAGATCCGCTCTCAGGCATCACGCCGCTAAAGATGACGATAGCAAATATCAGACGTCTAAGCGAAGAGGAATTTATCAAATTTAGAGAGCAAAACGAGATGTCGATGCACTCGGCAAATCCGTATTTATCGCCTGTTAGAGCATAAATTTAGGGCGGGAGACCGCCCTTTTTCTACTTAATTTTATCCACTTTTATTTCAAATTTACCCGCATTCAAATTTGACGAACTATCTATGTAAAATTTAATGAAGATAAAGAAGTATGAGTCAAAGTAAAATTTAATGAAATCAAAGAAGCGTGAGTCAAATTTGACGCAGCCAAACCGCGTCAAATTTGGTGTAATAGTTCGCCCCGCCAAAGCGAGGAGCGAAAATTTAGAAGCTGTATTTTAGCCTGTCGCCCGCGTAATAAGCAAGCTTCCAGGTCGGAGTTTGTTTTAGGTCTTTAAATCCGTAGCCGCGAGCCTTGACTCTGTCGCCGTAGATTTTCTCTATCATTGCAGATTCGCCTACTAGCAGCGCCTTTGTCGAGCACATTGCGGCACAAACCGGCACTTTGCCTTCGGAAATTCTATCCTGGCCGTACTCTTCGCGCTCGGCTTCGCTATTTGTCGGTAGCGGACCGCCTGCGCACATCGTGCACTTATCCATCGAACCTTTGGCGCCAAACACTCCCTCGCGCGGGAACTGAGGCGCGCCGAACGGACACGCGTATAGGCAGTATCCGCAGCCGATGCAGATATCTTTGTCGTGTAGCACTACGCCGTCGGCTCTGATATAAAAGCAATCGACCGGGCAAACCAGCGAGCATGGAGCATCCTCGCAGTGCATGCAGGCTATCGAGGTCGAGATCTCTTTACCTGGCACGCCCTCGTTTAGCGTGATAACGCGGCGGCGGCGGATGCCAAGAGGCAGCTCGTGAGCCTCGTCGCAAGCCACCGCACAGCCGTTACAGTCGATACATCTATCGTCGTCGCAGTAAAATTTAAGTCTATTGTTATCGTTAAATTCGCTCATTTTACGCCTTTTCTATGCGGCATAGACCGCTTTTTGTTTCTGGGATCTGAGTGTTTATATCATATCCGTAGTTAGTGACAGTATTTGCGCTCTCGCCTACCGCATAAGGCTTCGTGCCTTCCGGGAAATTACCCGTCATATCAACGCCTTGCATATAACCCGCATAATGAAACGGCATAAAGATGGTGTCGGGTTTAACGGACGGTACCACTCTGGCGCGCACCTTAACCTTAGTACCTTCAGGCGAATGAACCCAGATGAAATCCCAGTTTTTAATGCCGTGTTTAGCCGCAAGTTCAGGGTGGATATCCGCAAACATCTCAGGCGTCAAGCGGCTTAGATACATACTAGCTCTCGTCTCCATGCCCGCGCCGCTAAAATTTACGAGGCGAGCCGTCGTGAGGATAATAGGAAACTCTTTTGAGTAGTCCTTTGCTAGCTGGACGGATTTAAATTTTGTATCGACGCGGTTTTGAAGTTTCTTATCCTCAAAGCTCGGATACTTCTGCGCTAGATCAAATCTAGGCGTATGCAGCGGCTCTCTGTGAAGAGGAATTTGATCCGCAAAAGTCCAAACGATCGTCCTAGCTCGCGCGTTGCCGTACGGAGCGATGTTTTTCTCCATGCATTTTTTAGCGATGATATTACTATCGTCATGTATCCAGCTGCCGCCTATTTTAGCCTTTTCATCCTCGGTTAGCGTGATGCCTAGCACCTTTTCGATGTTATCTTTTTTGATCTCCGGATATCCGCCCTTGACAAACGAATCTACTGGCGCGCTACCGTCTGCGGCTAATTGGCTAACTCCGTTATGCTCTAAGCCGAAGCGGTTTCTAAAACCCATACCGCCTTGCCTAACGGATTTGTTTATATCGTAAAGTATCGGGCTGCCCGGATGATCCTCAGTCCAGCACGGCCACGGCAAGCCGTAGTATTCGCCTTCGACTACGGTGCCCGGTTTTCCTAGACTTGTTTTTTCGTCAAATTTATCCCAGTTTTCTTGGTGCTTTTTGAGCCTTTCCGGAGTCCAGCCCGTCATGCCGATAGTTTTTATTATATTTGCGATCTCGCGCGTAGCGACCTCAGGCCACTCGATCTTACCTTCGGCGTCTCTGATCGTGCGCGTTAGCTCGTCATAGTAGCCTAGCCTTTTGGCAAGCTCAAACAAAATTTCGTGATCCGGCATACTCTCAAAGAGAGGCTCTACAACCTGACTTCTCCACTGGCCGCTGCGGTTTGTCGCTACAACCGTACCGCTGGTTTCAAACTGCGTCGCCGCAGGCAGTATGTAGACGTCGTCTTTTTTGTCAGTTATCACGCCGGCATCGTTTACGAAAGGATCTACCAGCACTAAAAGCTCAAGCGCATCTAGGCCTTCTTTTACTTTTACTTGTTGCGCGGTTGATGTGATACCGTTGCCGATTACCACTAAGGCTTTTATACTGTCGCCGGCATTATCTACGGCTTCGTTGCCGTTTTTACCGTCAAGCACGCCCGCCCACCATTTTGATAGCGTAAATCCGGGTTTAAACATCATTTCAGGCTTAACGAAATTCTTTTGGAGCCATTCAAAATCGACCTTCCACATCTTAGCGAAGTATTTCCAGTTGGCTTCGTTTTTTGGATAGTACCCGGGTAGCTCGGTCGGCAAATTCGCCATATCCGTCGCGCCTTGAACGTTGTCGTGGCCGCGAAGGATATTACAGCCGCCGCCGCTAACGCCCATATTTCCTAGTACTAGTTGCAGGATCGGAGCGATACGAGTGTTTGAGCTGCCTATGGTGTGCTGAGTTAGACCCATCGCCCAAACGACCGATCCCGGGCGATTTTTGGCATAAACTTCGGTTATCTCAAGAAGCGTCTCTTTTTTGATCCCGCAAACATCGGCTACGACTTCGGGCGTCCATTTGGCAGCCTCTTCGCGGATCAGATCCATACCGTAGACGCGGTCGTTTATAAATTCCTTATCTTCCCAGCCGTTTTGAAATATGATATTCATCATGCCATACATAAAAGGTATATCCGTGCCGGTACGAATTTGAGCAAAATAATCAGCCTTAGCCGCAGTTCTCGTGTATCTTGGATCGACCACGATTAGCTTTGCGCCGTTATTTTCCTTTGCTTTTAGAAAATGTCTAAAGCCGACCGGGTGATTTACCGCCGGATTTGCGCCTACTATAAAGATAGACTTCGCGTTTTGGATATCTCCAAGATGATTGGTCATAGCTCCGTAACCCCAAGTATTCGCCACACCGGCGACTGTAGAGCTGTGTCAAAGACGTGCTTGGTGATCTAGATTATTAGTCCCGAACATCGCTACGAATTTGCTTATATAATAGCTTTGTTCGTTGCAATCTTTTGCAGAGCCTAGAAACATTACTTGCTCTGGATTTTTTTCGCGATACGCTTTTAGTTTGGCGCCGATTTCATCAAGAGCCTCTTTGTAGCTGATGCGTTTCCATTTGCCGCCTACTTTTTTCATCGGGTATTTTACACGGCAGTGAGAGCGCACCATATCGATGACGTCGCTACCCTTACAGCAGTGGCCGCCAGCGCTTACCGGGTGGTCTTGAGCTACCTCTTGGCGTACCCAAACGCCGTTTTCTACCTCGGCGCGCACTCCGCATCCAACAGAGCAAACCGTACAAACGGTTTTTACGATTTTAGAGTTTGGAAACGGATTTGCCATTTCTTCTTTTGTGGCGCTTCTAGTTACGCCGCTAGCAGCCAGCCCGCTCATGCCGCCCGCTACGCCTGCTAGCGCGGCCATTTTTAAAAACGATCTTCGCCCGACTGCGTTTGAGTGGGGCATAAGACGTAAATTTGCCTCAGACATATTTATCCTTTCTTAAATTTTATTTATTTCGCTTGTTCGTAGTATAGATCCCAGTTTTTGCTTCTTTTATAAAGCACCTCGGTCTTTTTGCTTTTACCGTATTTTAGGTTTGACGCCGCTGCCGTCGCTACTCCGGCCGTAGCCGCTACAGCTCCGACTAGCCCCGCCTTTTTTAAAAATTCTCGCCTATTTTTTTGCATTTTCTTCCTCCATAGCTTTTAGCTTTCTCACTCGGTTTTTTTGTCTTCTTATAGCCTCAGATCTTGAAACTCCGTCCAAAGTCTTTTTGTTTTCGCCGTGATTTATAGGACGCGGCGCGCTTAAAACTACGCGCTCAAACTCGATAAATCCTTGCAGTAGTACCGCGACGTCTTTGTAAATTTCGCTGCTTTCGTGATTAAAAAGACTCTCTATAAACTCATCGATATTTGGATTTATGATCTCTTTAAAAAGCCGCTCTTCAAGCTCTCCGTATAGCTCCAGCTCGCTCTCTCGCGCGATAAATTCGCTCATCAGCGCAAAAACGAAGCCCACGTTGTCTTCGCTTTCTTTAAATTTAGCCTCGTCGCGTCTAAGATCTGTGCTGGCTAAAATTTTACGCACTTTAGCGCAAGCATGCCCGACCTCGTAACCCTCGTCGTAGTAGGACAGCGAGTTTCTAAGCGGACTTGGCGGAGCGTGGAAAATTTCATCGAATTCATCCACTAAATTTTGCGGATTTTTCTCGTCGAATTTTGCCTGTATGCGCATTATCGCGGCGGCCGATTCTTCGTTTAGAGCGTGCGCCGAGGCAAGGCCTAGCATCGCGTTTACGCCGCTAAATCTATCAGCGCCTTGGCTAAAAACGAAAAAACGCGAAAAGAGCGAGTAGTAAAGCCCGCGTCCCGCCGCAAATTCGCCCTTGCTAGTCATCGCCTTCCTTTATCATTTTTATCTATTTTTTGAGATTTTTCTCGATTGTGAAACTATACTACTTTTTGGCTTATTTCTTATACTTAAAAAAAAATAAATTAAAAAAATTAATATACGCTTAAATATGCCTTAATTGCATATTACTTATGGCGATTTTTAGGGGGTAAATTAAATATGAAATTTCCGCATATATCTCGCATTTACGCTTCATTTTGATATTTACTTTTAACTCGGCTATTTTAACGGGCGTTAAATGAGTCTAAATTTAAAATTTGAAACGAAATTTGCAAAATTTGAGGCTCATTCAAGCCCCAAAAACGCTCCATCGTCAAATTTAAAATAAATATTTTCGCCGACGTTAAAAATTTGCGAATTAGGCGCCAGCGTTTTAATCAAAAAGTCGCCGACCTTGATTTTCACCAAAAGCTCTTTGCCAAGATAGAGCGAAACCGAGTGCAAAATACCGCTCAAGCACCCATCAATCTGTGTTTTGCTTAGCGTGATTTTGCCGGGATTTACGGCGATCTTTGCAGCGCTACGCAAATTTGACGGCAAATTTACGATAGCGTTTTCGTCAAATTTCAAAACCCCATCACGCGCGTCGAATATATTTTTGTATTCGAATTCACACACGCGCCCCTTGTGCAAAAAGACGTTTTCTTCGGCGATGGCGGTTAGCCATTTATCGTCGTGGCTAGCGATCACAAAGCCGCAGCCGTATCTTTGCCGCATGTAAAGTACCGCCTTGCCAAACAGCTTTGACGTGCCCACGTCCACGCTATTTGTCGGCTCGTCAAGCAGATAAAGCCGCGATCTGAGCGCCAAATTTAACGCAAAACTAACGCGCTGCGTCTGCCCGGAGCTTAGCTCAAAGTGGCGCTTGTTTAAAAAACTCTCGTCAAGCCCGACCAAATTTAACGCCTCGCTCGCTCGCTCGTCAAATTCCCCTAGCTCTCCGCGGCTTTTTAAAACGGCTTTAAAATTTTCTCTCACGGAGCGTTTTAAAAGCGCGGGCTCGGGTAGCAAAACGCTAACGTCGCGCAGTAAATTTAAGTTAGGCGCGCTGCTTCCCCACAGCCGCACCTCGCCACTAGTTGGCTTTTGTAAAAACGACATCACTCGCATCAGCGTACTTTTGCCACTGCCGTTGCTACCTGTTAGCGCGGTGATTTTGGTGACATCGATATCAAGGCGCGGGATGTTTAAAATCTCGCTCGCGCCGTAGTTTAGGCGTAAATTTCTAACGTTTATCACTTTTCGCCTTTATCGTTAAATTTAAACAAAAAGCTCAAATTTGACGCGCCCAGCCCGCATTCCGAGAGCATAGAATTTCTAAATTTATCAAATTTCATTTATCAAGCCTTTTTAGCGCGTGTATCGCCAAATTTACGGCAAATGCGATAAAGATAAGCACCAAAGCCAGCGCTATACCCATCGCAAACTCGCCCTTATTCGTCTCCAGCGACACCGCGGTCGTGATCGTGCGGGTAAAATATTTGATATTTCCGCCGATCATCATCGCCACGCCGACCTCAGCCACGATACGCCCGTACGCCGTCGCTACGACCACCATCAGAGCATATCTTAGCTCGTAAAGCACGCAGCCAACGAGCCTTGGAGGGCTCAGGCGTAAATTTAGGATGGTTAGATAGTGCTTTTTGTCCATATTTTCCACGACGCTAGCGCTTAGCGAGATGATGATGGGTAGTGCTAGCACGAACTGCCCCAGCATCACGGCCTTTAGCGTAAAAAGCAACCCAAACTCGCCAAACGGGCCGTTTCGCGTGATAAAGGCATACAAAATAAGCCCGATCGCAACCGTCGGCATCGCAAGCGCCGTATCGCTAAGTAATCGTAATACTCGCCGTCCGCGAAAATCGTAAAATCCCAGCGTAAATCCAAACGGAAAGCCGACTAAAATCGCAAAAAATATCGAAACGCTCGAAGTGTAAAGCGTCGCCCTGATCGCCGAATACGTCTCCTCATCGCCGCTAAAAAGCAGCCTAAAGGCCTCTAAAAATCCGTTTAGTAGAAAGTCCAAATATTCTTTCCTTGCATATTTCTTAAGTGTTAATTTAATGTGCTATAATAGCATACTTTTTAAAAAAGGAGAAAAATGAAAAAAGTAATATTAGGCTCGCTAATCGCGAGCGTTTTGGCATTCGCGGGCGATAGCGAACTCATCATGGCAACTACCACCAGCACCGATAACACGGGGCTACTAGACGCGATCTATCCTGCGTATAAGGCAAAAACCGGCGTCGATATCAAATGGACTGCCGTAGGCACGGGAGCAGCTTTAAAACTAGGCGAAAACTGCGATGCGGACATACTTTTCGTGCATTCGCCAAAAGTTGAAAAAGAATTTGTAGAAAAGGGCTTTGGCGTCGAGAGAAAACCCGTAATGTACAATGACTTCGTCGTAATCGCCGATAAATCTATCGCCGATAAATTTAAAGGCAAAGATATCAAAGAGAGCTTTGAGCTAATCAAAAAAGAGAATATCAAATTTTTCTCTCGCGGCGATAAATCAGGCACCGACAACAAAGAAAAAGGTATCTGGAAAAAAATCATCGGCGAAGTACCTGAAAAAGACAGCTGGTATATGCAAACAGGCCAAGGCATGCTAGCTACCATCAACGCGGCAGCCGAGCAAAAGGGCGTGACGTTCACCGACCGCGGCACCTACATCAAGTACGAGGACACCAAAAAAGGCGCGCCTGAGATGGTCATCATCAACGAGGGTGACAACGACCTAAAGAACTTCTACTCGCTAATCGCGGTAAATCCGAAGCACTGCGCTAAGGCCGACATCGAAAACGCGAATAAATTTATCGAGTGGGCGACTAGCGAAGAGGGTCAGAAATTTATCGGCGACTTTAAGCTGCTAGATAAGCCGCTTTTCACGCCTGACGCAAACAGTCGCAAAAACTAATTTTATTTACGCGCAAATTTGAGCCGAATTTACGGCTTAAATTTGCGTGATTCGGGCGCGCTTTGCGCCCTTTCCTTTCTTAAATTTACTCTTTTCATTATTTTAAATTTGATCAAATTTGACCGCCCAAACCCGTATCTTTACAGCGTAAAATTTCAAATTTGACCTTTTCGCGAGTCAAATTTAACCCGATCAAATTTAAATCTTCCCGCCGAACATCTCATACATCGCTTTTTCTTCGCCCCAAATTTCGTGGTGCTTTTTGATACAGGATTTTATCGCGCCCACTAGATAGCGCACGTCCTGCTCGGTGTGCGTATAGTGCAGGCTCACGCGCACGAAGCCGGGCTTGCTCTCAGGCATGCGTCCCTCCTTGATACCCAGCAGATCGTGAGCGTAGGGCCCCGCACACATCACGCCCGCGCGCGTCTGGATGCCAAAGTCGTTGCTAAGACTCGCAGCGAAATCATACGCCGATACGCCGCGCACGTTAAAGGAGATTATCGGTAGCCGCGGCGCGCCCTTTGGAGCGTAGTTTATGATCTCGTCTATGCCCGCTAGCTCGCTCTCAAAAAGCCGCGCTAGCTCATCCTCGGCGCTTTTTATTTGCTCGAAGCCTACCTCGTTTCGCAGCGCGTAGGCTAAATTTGCACGCATAAGTCCGATGATAGGCGGCGTGCCGCCCTCCTCTAGCTGCTCTGGGTTTTTCAAAAACACGTGCCCTTCGCGGCTGGCGTAGGCGACCGTCCCGCCCGCGGCAAATGTCGGCACGTCGCTGTTAAGCAGCTCTTTTTTGATCGCCAAAAGCCCGCAGCTAGCAGGTCCGCCAAGTAGCTTATGCGGCGAGAGGAAAATCGCGTCGAAGTAGTCGCAATCTAAATTTGCGTGCGAGCTCAGCGCCGCGCAGTCAAAGGCCACGATACCGCCCGCGGCTCTGATTAGCTCGCTAATCTTTTTATAATCGCTAATGACGCCCGTGACGTTTGATGCGGCGCTAAACGAGCCGATGATGCGACGTGCTGCGTTAAGCTTTAGGATGCGCTCAAGTGATAGCAGATCGATCTCTCCGCCCTCGCTAAGAGGCACGCGCAGGTAGTCGCAAAGCCCCTCGCGAAAGCTAAGCTCGTTTGAGTGGTGTTCGTAGGGCGAAACGAGCACGAGCGGAAGCTGCGCGGCGCGTAAATTTGTCTCGCCGATCGCGGCTCTGGTCGCAGGTGGCAGGTAGATGCCCAGCAACTCCTGAAATTTCTTGATCGCAGCCGTCGCGCCCTGCCCGCAAGCGATGAGACAAAACCGCTCGTCAAGCCCCAGCAGCTTTTTTAGGCTCTCGCGCGCGCCCTCGTAGCGTCTCTGCGTGATGATCGCGCTTGAACTACTGTCAGAGTGAGTGTTGGCGTAGGTTTTTAAAATTTCGCCTATCTCGCACTCTACGGGCTCGTAAGCAAGCCCCGAAGCCGCGAAATCAAAATAGTCCACGCCCTGTTTTAGGATGATATTTTTTCGAATTTCGTCTAAATTTAGCATTTTTTACTCTTTAAATTTGATGCGGTAATTATAGTAAATTTTCGCAAATTTAGGGCTTTTGCGGCGGAAATGATTTAGTAAATTTGGAGATTAAATTTGAGCAAGCTAAATTTAACCGCAAAGCGGCAAATTTAACTTAATAAAGCAGAGAATCGCGAGCCACAGAGGCTCACGACCATTTTATTATTTATTTATAAAATTTTTCTCTAGCCACTCGATAGCTTTTGCCTCGGTTTCGAAGCGTCCGCTTTTAGCGACCTGATTTTGCCCCTCGTAAAAGCGAATCCTGATACCGTCTTGGACGCTATCTACCTTTACTCTAGTGATCTTGTCTTTGTTTAGATAGACCCTATCGTTTAGTTTTACGTACATTTTTTCTCCCTTAAATTTAATGTGGTTTTATTTCTTTTTATCTTTTTTGTCGTCTTTGGTTGCGTCATTTTTCTCGCCGTCTTTTTTCAAAAACAACTCCTTAAAGCGCTTATCCGCAAAATCCTCGATATCGTTTTGAAGCTGCCTATAGGCGTTTATGAGCTCATGCGCGCGCTCGTTTAGCGTCGTGCCGGCGTTTTCGCCGCCGCCTTGTTTGGTCGTAAAGAGCTCCTCTTTTAGATTTTTTTGCAAAATTTGCAGATGATTCCAGCATTTTTTATAGTTCATACCTAGGATTTCGGCTGCCTTTGAGATCGAGCCGACCTCAGCGATGACGTCTAGGACTTCGGTTTTGCCTTTGCCGAAGATCAGCTCGCCCTCGTCGTTTTCTATCCAGGTTTTGGTTTTTACTCTCATCTTTTTTCCTTTCTTCTCCTTAAAACACCCCAGCTGGCAGTATTTTACGTCGATTTTATAGTCTTTTAGCGTCGAGCGGATCGTCTTTAGCCCCACGCCCGCAGCCGCGTCTCTAGCGTCTTTGCAAAGTATCCTGTTCTTTTCGTCGGTCATCTGCTTTAGCTGCGTCATCACGGTGTATTTGCCCCGTCCGTTTTCCAGCCCGCCAAACTGCCCTAGCTCGCAGTTGTCGATCTTTACGCCCATTTTTTCGGCCTCGTCGCTAACCTCGCCGATCTCTACGCCTAGCTTTGCAGCGATCTTAAACGCCGCTCCACAGTCTAGCCTGCCCTTTGGATTTAGCAGTTTGGTTATCAGTTCTTGGATTTGCTCACTCATAGATTCTCTCCGCGCCGCTATATACATTTATGTTTTCGCCGCGAGCAAAGCCGCATAGCGTTAGGTTAAATTTACGCGCTATCACGACGCCTAGACTAGTAGGGGCCGTGCGCGAAACGAGCACGGGGATGCCGTGCATGACGGCTTTTGCCACCATCTCGGAGCTCAGCCTCCCGCTCACCATCAAAAACGAATTTTGCAGCTGCGCGCCGGCTAGTACCGCCTTGCCGACGGCTTTATCTATCGTGTTGTGCTGGGCGATATCCTCGCCGATAAAAAACTGCTCGCCGCTCACGAAAAGCTTAGCCGTGTGCACGCAGCCCGTCATCTCGTAAAGCTCGCACTGCGTGTAAAACTGCCCCATCTGGCGCAAAATTTCATCTTTATTAAATTTAACCTCGCCCTTTATCGAGCGTGCCGCCATAGCCTCGGGATCGATGTTTGCCGTCGAGCTGCGCCCGCAGCCGCTGATTATCACCTTTTCCTCGTCAAACTGCTCGAGGCGCTTTTCGTTGATTTTAGCCATTACCCGCACGCTTAAAGCGTCGTCTGAGAGCTCGATACTCTCGATATCCTCGGGGCTTGCGATCAAATTTTCGCTGATTAGGTAGCCTGCGGCCAGCGCCTCCTGATCGGTCGGAGTCGCCATCACCGCGCCGAAACGCTTGCCGTTTATGTAGATCTCAAGCTTGATCTCGCGCACCAAAATATCATCAACGACGCTTTTTTGCACGCCTTTAAATTTGGTGATTTGGGTCGTAAAAATAGGTTGCATGATTTTCCTTAATTTTTGCGAAATGATAGCTTGAAAATCTAAATTTAAGATTTGATTGTAGTGAAATCTTGCTTAAATCAAGCAAAAACTTAAACGTATTTTAGCGCGTTTTTATCGGTATCTGATGATGATTTATATATGCAAAATTAGCATATATCTTAAATGCAAAATTTCTGCAATCGCTACTAAAAGCTTCACTACTAGTTTAGTCTAAATTTGACTTTTTCATTCCGCCCCTTTTCAAATTTAACCAAAAAAATATTTACACCGAATTTCAATTTACGAAATTAAATTTTTCTACTTCATTTATCAAAATACCTAAAATTCCGATAATCGTTAATGTAGAATATTTTAGTGACAAA
>NZ_CALIAV010000099.1 GCF_938045625.1 uncultured Campylobacter sp. | reverse complement strand
TGGTCGATCAGAAGTATTTTTTCACGCAGTTTAGATACGACGCGCTGCAAAAAGCTAAAGAGAAACAAAAGCTGCTACTTGATAGCGAAAAGGCAAAAAAGACGTCGCTAAATTTACACGAGCGCCCGTATCTTGGCACCGTGGGTGCGATAGCGCTGGATAAAAACGGCAACCTAGCCGCAGCGACCAGCACGGGCGGCATGACTAATAAAATGACCGGCCGCATCGGCGATAGCCCGATAATCGGCTCTGGAACCTATGCCGACAACGACTCGGTGGCGGTTTCTTGCACCGGCACGGGCGACATCTACATGCGCGTAAATGCTGCGCACGAGGTCTCGGCTCTTTATAAATACAAAACCTCCGACGTGCAAAAAGCAGCTGAAGATGCAGTAGCTCAGGTCAAAGCGCTCGGCGGCAGTGGCGGCATCATCTCGATCGACAAGCACGGACACACGGGCTTTGCATGGACGAAAGATAAGCTCGGAATGTATCACGGCGAAGCTAGACTTGGAGACAAACCGGTCGTTTACTGGCCGCTAGGGGAGAAATAATCAAATTTGCCCCGCCTATTTTGACTCGGGCGGGGTCAAATTTTGTTAAATTTTGATTTTATACATAAATACGAAGTCAAATTTAAAAGACGGTAAAGCCAAGCGGTGCTTCGCCACTCAAATTTATCCTATTTTACGCTATTTTCCGCCTTAAATTTAGCCAAAAGCTCCTCGTCGCATTTTGGGCAGTATTCGTGCTCGCCGCTGATGTAGCCGTGCTTGGCGCAGACGCTAAAGACCGGCGTTATCGTGATATAGGGTAGCTTGTAGTTATTTACTACGCCGCGCACAAGGTCTTTGCAGGCCTGCGCCGAGCTGATGCGCTCCTTCATATACAGGTGCAGCACCGTGCCGCCGGTGTAGGAGCTTTGCAGTTCGTCCTGCAGATCGAGCGCCTCGAACGCGTCGTCGGTGAAATTTGCCGGTAGCTGCGTGGAGTTGGTGTAGTAGATATTTTCGCCAAAACCGGCCTGGATGATGTCGGGGTAGCGCTTTTTGTCCTCTTTGGCGAAGCGATACGTCGTGCCCTCGGCAGGCGTGGCTTCGAGGTTATAAAGGTTGCCTGTGCTCTCTTGAAACTCGCGAATTTTACCGCGTAAAAACTCGATCATCTCGATCGCAAACTCCCGTCCGAAATCAGTCGCAATATTTTCTTTATCATTCGTGAAATTTCTCAAAAGCTCGTTCATGCCGTTGATGCCGATGGTGCTAAAGTGATTATTAAAGTGCTTTAGATAGCGCGCGGTGTACGGATATAGGCCGCGTTCGTACATCTCTTGGATAAAGGTGCGCTTTTTTTCGAGCGTGGATTTGGCTAAATTTAGCAGATACTCAAGGCGGGTATAGAGCCCTTTTTTATCGCCCTTATACAGATAGCCCAGGCGAGCTAAATTTAGCGTCACGACGCCGATACTGCCGGTCATCTCCGCGCTGCCAAATAGCCCTCCGCCGCGCTTTAGCAGCTCGCGTAAATCTAGCTGCAAGCGGCAGCACATCGAGCGCACGTGTCCCGGTTTATAGGCTTTGTCGTTTGCGACGCGGTTGCCGTTTTCATCGATCGTATACTGGCTACCGACGAAATTTTGAAAATAGCTCGAGCCCATTTTTGCTGTGTTTTCAAAAAGCACCTTCGCCACCTCACTGTCCCAGTCGAAGTCCTCGGTGATATTTACGGTAGGGATCGGGAAGGTAAACGGCTGCGAGCACTTGTCGCCCTCGGTCATGATCTCGTAAAACGCCTTGTCGATGCGGTTCATCTCTGGCTCAAAGGCGCGGTATGTCATATCCGTTAGCTTGCCAAACCCGCGTTTTTGCGCCTCTTTAGTAAGCTCTGCATCCTCTAAATCGCTAAATATATGCCTATCCTCGCGCGTCGGGATCTGGTCGCGCAGATCGCTCGGGCAGGTAATGTCGATCGTTACGTTGGTAAACGGACTCTGACCCCAGCGAGCAGGCACGTTTAGGTTAAAGATAAAGCTCGTTATCGCCTTTTTGATCTCTTTATCGCTTAGCTTGTCGCGGAAAACGTAAGGCGCAAGATATGTGTCAAAGCTGCTAAACGCCTGCGCGCCGGCCCACTCGCTTTGTAAAATTCCTAGAAAATTTGCCATCTGATAAAGCGCTTCGCGGAAGTGCTTGGGCGCCTTGCTCTCGACCCTACCGCGCACGCCGTTAAAGCCCTCGTTTAGTAGTGCTCTAAGACTCCAGCCTGCGCAGTAGCCGGTAAGGCAGTCTAGGTCGTGGATATGATAGTCGCCGTTTCGGTGCGCGAGGCCCTCTTCTTTACTATACACCTTATCCAGCCAGTAGTTGGCGATGACCTTGCCTGCGGTGTTGTTGATGAGGCCGGCGTTTGAGTAGCTGGTGTTTGAGTTGGCGAGAATTCGCCAGTCGGTGCCGTTGATGTACTCGCTGATCGTTTGGGTGGAGTTGATGTAGGTGGTGTCTTCGTTTAGTCCTAAAATTTGCTCGCGCTGAAGCTTATGCGTGTGGCGGTAGAGCATAAAGCTCTTCATCACGTCGAAGTGTCCCGCGTTAAAAAGCGCCTTTTCGATGTAGTCTTGCACATCCTCGACGCTCAAAACTTCGCTGTCAAACACATGCCCCATCACGTCCAAAAAGACCTTGTCGTCGTACTCTTTAGACTCGCTTTCAAAGGCTTTTTTGATCGCGTCTTGGATTTTATACGGGAGGTATTCTTGCTTCGTGCCGTCGCGTTTTAAGATAAATTTCATTTCATTCCTTACGTTAAATTTTTATGATAAATTTGACGAAAGTATAGGCAAAGTTAGCTTAAAATTTAGTGACCGAAATTTGCGTTCCGGGCATTTTAAAAATGTCATTTTTAAGTTTAAAATCGCTTTTAAATCGCGTATACTTGGGCATTTTATAAAGAGCTATTAAATTTTAAGACAAAGCTATTTTTGATAATAGATATTCAATTAGAGCAATTTTAAAAGAAGGATGAAAAACAAGCTAAAGTTCAAATTTGGCGAGATTTTGCGGGAGTTAAATTTGATAAATTTGAAGGAGAGAAAGTCCCGCCGTAAAATTCGGCGGGAAAGTTTTTATTCGTCGTATCTTAAGAAAATATCCTCGCCGCCTTTTGTAAGGTTTAGGATACCTTCGCCGCGTTTAAACGTTATCTCTGTACCGATATCGTCGTTCGCTAGTCTTACGCCGCTTGCAGTGACTGCGTTTTTAAGGTTGATTTTGTGACCTTTGCTGTCTTCTAGTAGGGCTGTGTTAAATTTATCGGTAGAGCTTAGTCTAACGACGTATTTCGGGTCGTTTACGCCCGTAAATTTAATAACTTCAGCTTCTGATTTGGTGATCTGAGCTTTGTTTGCGCTCTCGCTTTTGTGCGCGTGGCAACCGCTAAGCATAGCAACTGCAGCAAAAGCCGCCAAAGATGAAACTAAAAACTTCTTCATTTTCGTCCTTTTTTGTGAAATGAGACTCGAATATTACTTCAAAATAGTTTATATAAAGTAAACTTAGCCAAGAAGGAGTCCTCGCTCAAGGCTAAGTTTACTCGCGGGCTTACGCTTATTTAAAAAATAAGCCGCCGCAAATTTATCGCCGCCCTTAAAAAGCTCGCGAAATCGGCGAATTTTCGGCATTAATGGCAGCCGCAACCGCAGCAAGATTTAGCGCCGCCGTGAAGCTCGGTAATATAAAATTTAACCGAGTTAAGGCCCTCTTTTAACGCCCACTCGTAAGCGCTCGAAACAAAATCCCAGTTGATATTTTCAAACAACTTCTCCAAATACGCAGGGCGCGCATTTCTGTGATCTACGTAGTATGCGTGCTCCCAAACGTCCGCGACTAGAAGCGGCACCAGGCCGTCCGTTACCGGAGTTTGCGCGTTGCTAGTTTGTACGATTTGTAGTTTATCCTCTTTTGGATTGTAAACTAGCCATGCCCAGCCTGAGCCAAAAAGCGTAGTCGCAGCTTTCAAAAACTCCTCTTTAAAATTTGGAATATCTTTTTCCAAGCGAGCTTTTAGCTCGTCGCTCATTTGGCTTTTTTTCGCGATGCAGTCCCAGTAAAAGTCGTGGTTATAAACCTGAGCCGCGTTGTTAAACACGCCGCCCGAGCTTTTTACCAAGATATCAAAGAGGCTAGCGCCCTCAAACTCGGTACCTTTTATCAAATTATTTAGGTTATTGACATAGGCTTGGTGGTGTTTGCCGTGGTGGTAATTACAGGTTTCCTCGCTTACGACGGCGTTTGCTTTCGGATCGAAAGGCAGTTTTCTAAGTTCAAACATAATTTTTCCTTTGTAATAAATTTTATCCGTATTATAGCAATAAAATAGTAATTAATTTATTAACGCGCAAACAAACGCGCCGATGCTTCCATTTTATCAAATTTGACTCGTCTCGCCGCACGAAAAGATCAAATTTGATAAAAATAATGTGTATTTTCGTAACATTTAGTCTTTTTGGTCTTATATTTTACTTTGGCCTGCTCTCAAATTTGACGGTCAAATTTGAGATAGTGTTACATATTTACACATAAATTTGAAATTTATTGCAAAAAGTCGAAACATTTTCACGCAGCCGCTTTTTTATGAATTATAATTGCACCTAGCTGAATTAGCTAATCTTTTAAAAAGGATCACAGATGAAAATTAAGTTACTTTCCGCACTGCTTCTTTCTTGCGCGCTTGCGGGCAGCGCATTTGCCGCAGGTAAAACATACACGATCAAATTCGCCCACGTCGTGGCCGCCTCTACGCCAAAAGGCAAGGCTGCCGATTTTTTTGCTAAACGTGTCGGCGAGCTTAGCGGCGGAGCGATTAAGGTCGAGGTATATCCGGCCGCATCGCTAATGGACGACGATAGAGTTTTTGGAGCGCTAAAGCTTGGCAACGTACAGATGGCCGCGCCTAGTTTTTCTAAATTTACGCCGATAGTTCCGCAGTTTCAGCTATTTGACCTGCCGTTTATCTTTAGAGACAACGCCCATCTTTACGCTGTTCAAGACGGCGAAGTCGGACAAGCTCTAAAAGATATGATCGCTAAAAAAGGCTTCATCGCGCTTGATTTTTGGGACGCAGGATTTAAACACTTTAGCTCTAGCAAAAAGCCTATCGTAGAGCCTGCGGACGCTAAAGGACAAAAATTCCGCATCCAAAGCTCAAAAGTACTTGAAGAGCAGATCAAAGTAGTCGGCGGCAACCCGCAAGTATTGCCTTTTTCGGAGGTTTATCCAGCCCTTCAACAAGGCGTAGTCGATGCGACCGAAAATCCGCTGTCAAACTTCTACAACTCCAAATTTTACGAGGCTCAAAGCTCTCTAACGCTCTCTGGTCACGGATATTTGGGATATTTAGTCGTTATGAGCGAGAAATTTTGGAAAGGTTTGCCTGATGATATGAAGGCTCACGTAACGCAAGCTCTAAAAGAAGCTACGGCGTTCGAACGCGAAGAGACGGCTAAGGAAGAAGAGCATATTTTAAGCGAGCTTAAAAAATTCGCAAGCGAGAGCAAAAAGCTTGAGATCATCGAGCTAAATGCCGATCAAAAGGGTAAATGGGCAGAGGCTATGAAGCCGATTTATCCGAACTTCTACAACGTAATCGGTCAAGACCTAGTAGAAAAAACGATAAATACGAAGTAGGACTTTATGGGTAAATTTTTTGAGATTTTAGATGTCGGCATCGCCTCGGTAAACAAAACCGTAGCGGTGCTAGGCATCGCCGCAGGCACGCTGCTAGCCTTTGTTAACGTCGTGATGAGGTATTGCTTTAACACTGGCTGGTCGTGGGCCGGCGAGCTAACTAACTACCTTTTTATCTGGTCGGCGTTTTTTGCCGCAGCATACGGCTTTAGAAAAGGCATACATATCTCGGTTACGATTTTGATCGAGAGATTTCCGCCCATCGTCGCAAAGGCCTATCTCATCTTTGCAAATATACTAACGACGGCATTTTTGATGTTTATAGTAGTTTATAGCGTGCAGTATCTACAGGTGATAATCGAGCTTGATTTTATGAGCGTGGATCTAGGCGTGCCGCAGTGGATACCTATGCTGGTGCTTCCGATAGCGTTTTTGGGTGCCAGCTACCGCGCCGGAGAGAAAATTTACCAGATCGCTATGACGCCTTCGGATAAAGTCATCGTAAATAACGAAGCCGAGATGATACGCGACTCGGTCAAGAAAAGCTAAGGAGAGCCTATGACCATCGCATTTTTGTTTATCTCGCTGTTTGGCCTCATGTTAATAGGCGTTCCCGTCGCCGTTTCGCTTGGAGCTAGTACGGTTATCACGATGCTCTTTTTCACGGATCTTGACGTCGCAACGATACCTCAGCTCATCTTTGACGGTATCAATAAATTTGCCCTTATGGCGATCCCGATGTTTATCTTAGCCGGAAATTTACTGAGCAAGGGCGGCTCTGCTAGACGCATTATAGATTTTGCTAAATCCATGGTTGGACACCTACCGGGCGGCCTGCCGATGAGCGCGATATTTGCGTGCGTTATATTTGCCGCGGTTTCAGGCAGCTCGCCCGCTACGGTCGTAGCGATAGGTTCCATCATGTTTGTCGCGATTAAAGAAGCAGGCTATCCGAAAGAATACGCCGTGGGCGGCATTACAACCGCGGGCTCTCTAGGCATCCTCATCCCGCCTTCGGTCGTTATGATCGTTTACGGCGTGACGGCCGAGGTCAGTATCGCGCAGCTATTTATGGCGGGCGTGGTACCGGGGCTAATGCTAGGCGGCATGATGATACTTCAGACTTATATCGGAGCGAAAAAACTCGGATTTAAAGCTACTACGCCAGAGCCTTGGAGCGAGCGAGTAAAAAAATTCGGCAAGGCGTTTTGGGCGCTGCTAATCGTAGTAGTCGTTATCGGCGGTATCTACGGCGGCATTTTTACACCGACAGAGGCTGCGGCGGCGAGCGCTATATATGCGCTGATTATTTCGCTATTTGTTTATAAAGATATCAAATTTAAAGACCTGTGGGACATCTGCCTGGAGTCTGCTATCACGACGGCGATGATATTTTTCATCATCGCAAACGCGGTCGTGTTTGCGTATCTGCTAACTAGCGAAAACATTCCGCAAACGATAGCAGATAGCATCCTAGCCGCAAATATCGGCAAGATTGGCTTTTTAATCATCGTAAACGTCCTGCTTTTCATCATGGGACAGTTTATGGAGCCATCATCGGTCGTGATGATCATGGTGCCGCTACTGCTACCGATCGCGACTGCACTAGGCGTGGATCCGGTGCACTTTGGTATCCTGCTCATCGTGAATATGGAAATCGGCATGATCACACCGCCGGTCGGGTTAAATTTATTCGTCGCTAGCGGCCTAACGGGTATGAATCTAAAAGACGTTATCGTAGCGTGCTTGCCGTGGACTTTGACGCTATTTGTCGGACTCATCCTGGTGACATACATCCCGGAAATCTCGCTTTGGCTACCGAGGCTGATGTACGGAGGCTGATTTAAATTTGCAAATTTACGGCGCCGCGCGGGCTTATACGGCTCGGCGGTTGGTCCGTAAATTATGCGATTCGTTCAGGCTTAATTTCTTGATGTTTTTATGGTTACGGCCGGCTTTGTCAAATTTTATAAATTTAGCAAAGTCCGCCACTTTCTTTTCATAAAATTTGCCCCCAAATTTAACCGTAAAAATTTATAAATTTGATTTCATACCCATATCCGCCCAAAAGCCGCTTTAAAGCTGATCTGCTGTACTATAGTCGAAAAACAAAAAGGGGGAAATCATGTACCGCGTCAAACTGCATATTTGTTTAACCCAAGATATAAAAAATAAATTTGAACAATACAACAAAATATCGCCCAAACCGCGCTTTGAGCATAAATTCGAGCTCATAAAAAGCGCCTGCGACATCCCTGTGCCCATCCCAGACGAGCACCAGTATCTAATCATCGCAAGCGAAGATTGCGGGTTAAATTTAACCGAGCTAAAAAACCGTATCGGCGAAAACGGCTTTTTAGCTATTTACGCGAGGGATGCGGACAAGATAACCGGCGAACAAAAACAAATCGCCGATGAAATTTGGCTTGAAAGCGCGAATTTAGACGATTTTTACTTTGAAAAAGCGCTAAATTTGATCGCCGAGCGAAAAGAGGCGTGGCTGCAAAAAACTTGGCTACAAACGCTGATAAACTCGTCTCCCGATATGATATGGTTTAAGGATATGGACGGGCTGCACTTAGAGGTAAACGACGCCTTTTGCGAGGTCGTAGATAAGCAAAAAGACGACGTTCGCGGTAAAGATCACTACTATATCTGGAATATCCCAAAAGAGATATACGAGCAAACGGGCTACGTCTGCGTCCAGACCGAGGACGACGTCGTAGCCGCGCGTAAAACCTGCCTGCTGGACGAAGAGGTGATGAAAGCAGACGGCAACCTAAGCAAGCTAAAAACGTATAAAACGCCGATATTTGACGGCGAGACGATCATCGGTACCGTAGGCATCGCTCGCGACGTGACGAAAGAGTACGAGTATCTACAAAATATCGAACATCTAGCCCACTACGACCAGCTCACTGGGCTAGCTAACCGCAACCAGCTGGACGCATTTTTAGACAAGCTAAAAACCACGCATATGAGCATACTTTATATGGATTTAGACCGCTTCAAGCAGGTAAACGACGAGCATGGGCATCAGGCTGGCGATAAAGCTCTGGTCGCGATCGCGGAGCTGATAAAGGAGATTTTTAACGACGCTATGAATGTACGCATAGGCGGGGACGAGTTTATCTCGATATTTACCGACGGCGCGAACATGCAAAGCATAGCGCCCCGCGTACAAATTTTGATCAACCGATTTTTTAAAATTTGTCAAGAAAATCCGCTATTTAACGGACTATCCGTGAGCGCGGGTATCGCAGAAGGCCAGATCGGACACGGCTCGTTTGACCTGCTGCTTCAGCGCGCCGACGATGCTCTTTATAGGGCTAAACACGCGGGCCGCGGTACCTACTGCATAAATCCCTGGGAAGACTTTGAGCAAAAATAAATTTTGCTAGCGTTTGCCGGTCGGTAGCGATGCGGCACGAATTTACGGCGGCTCGTCAGCATCTATGCGCCTTGACGGCCGACCATAAATTTGATACCACTTCTTATCTTTTACTCTAAATTTTCCTCAAATTTTGCCGATATCGTTAAAAAGCCAAATTTTAAAAGGATTTTAGATGATAAGCGGCGTAAACGGATTTAACGCAAATGCAAATTTCGATTTTAGCGGCGCTCGCGGGCAAAATTTAAAAGCGCGCGAGGAAAAAGAAGTGGCGAATTTGATGTCAAATTTGACGGCACAGATTAATTACGATACGGTAAATCCAAGCGAATTAGACTACGACCAACTAAAAATTTGGGCGGATAAGGTTGGTCCTGAGAAGCTAACGGGTAAAAATTTAAGCATGTGGCTGGGCGTAAAAATGGGGTTTGAAAAGGTTGTGGATGATTGGCGTAAGGAGCTCGGGCTAAAGCCTGAAGAACCGGTATTTGCAAGGAGGATATTTTCTCTAAGCGGCTACACGAGAGACGATAAAATCAGCATTTGGGGCAAATTAAACGGGCTTGATCCGAGTACCGACAAAGAAAAAGCCGCCGAGCTAAAAAGCTTCGTAGATAGCACGCAAGCTCTGATCGCGCACGCGGGCGATCCATCCGATATATTTAGGCAGGACGTCTTTAGCGTGGATAAGTTTTTGAGTAAATTTAACGTGGATCTGGGAGGGTTTGGCACAGGGCTTGGCATGCGTAGCGGCAGCGGCCTGATAATGGACGCCAAGGCCTCAAAGCTGCTGGATTCAGATATGAGCGAGGAGGAATTTAAAGATAAATGGCTCGAGTACGCGGCAAATAAAATCCTAGGCGAATACGCAAACGTAAAAATCTCGCTCAAAAACGGCGCGCTAAATTTCGACCAAACGCCCGCAAAAGAGCGCATAACGCTTCTTGGGCAAGATCTCGAAACTCGCGTGAGCTACGCGGACGAAGAGAGTAAAAAAGAGTTTTTTAAATTCCTAAAAGGCCTATTTAAAAACGGCGAAAGCATCGGAGACGCATTGCAAAAAATCGCGCTAAAAAAGAGCGACTTTGAGGAAACGGCCAAAGAGGAAGCGCAAGCAGACGCCGCAAAAGAAAAGAAATTTAAACCTATCCACGCTACTAGTAAAAGCCAAACCTATGTTTATAAGGATATAAAGCGCGAATTTTTCGAGAAATTTATCAAAGCCGAACAAGAAAAAGGGACGGACGTAACCAAGCTTTTAGAAGCTCTAAATAAAATCCGAAAGCTAGATATAAATGCGTAAATTGGAAGGTGGTGGTTGCCGGGATAATTAAAAAAAGACGAATTCGTATATTAGTTCAAATTCGGCTCAAAATCAGCTGAAAACCACGCGCCGAATTTACCCGTAAAAGCTAAATTTAAACGCTCCAAATTCGGCCCGTCGGCAAATTTACCCCGCAAAGCCGAATTTGAGCGCAAATCACATCTCGTAGCTATCCTCTTCGTCTTCGTCGCCGTATTCGTAGTCGTTTTCATCGTAGTTATAGCTGTACTTCTCGGATCTTTCGTCGTCAAATTCGGAGTACTCTTCCTCCAAATCTTCCTCTTCGTAGTCAAATTCTTCACTCATTTTCTCTCCTTTAAAATTATTTTTTCACTTCTTCGACGTATAGGCTCTGGCTAGGGAAGGCAAATCCAAGCCCGTTAGCCTCTACGATATTCATTATTTTTAGCATCACGTCCTCTTTGACGGCTAAAAACTCGCCCCAAACTATCGTCTTTGAAAAGCAGTACACTAGGATATTTATCGAGCTATCGGCAAACTCGTCCACTACGACGAATAAATTTGACTTATATCCCGCCAGATCGTCGATCGAGACGATGCCGCGGTCGTAGCGACTAGCCTTTTTAGAGCCCATATCGTCGCCCTTTGCGATGTCCGGATGATCGATTAGCATCTGTTTGATTTCCTCGACGCACTTTTTGATCTGCTCGGTCGTGGCGCTGTATTCTAGCCCGATTAGCATCCTGATGCGTCGTCCCATCTTTCGCCTACTCCAGTTTCGGATCGGATCGCTAGCTAGCTTGGAGTTTGGTACAAATATAAGGGCGTTGTCAAAGGTTCGCACGGTCGTTTTCCTAAGCCCGATCTCCACGACCGTTCCCTCGATGTCGCCGCACACGATCCAGTCGCCCTGCGAGAACGAGTTGTCAAAGAGTAACATAACGGAAGCAAAGAAATTTGCCAAGATGTCCTTAGTCGCAAGAGCCACCGCAAGGCCGCCGATACCAAGAGACGCAATGATGGCGCTGACGTTAAATCCAAGCTTGCTAAGCACGATAAGCAGCGCGATAACGAAGATGATGAAATAGATGATCTTTAGGATCAAATTTATCACCTCTTTACGCCCGCTTTTTTTGGTGAGTTCGTTGATGAGTACCATGCCGTAGCCGTTTAGTACGCTAAGTATGAGCCAGGTAACGGCGATAACGAAAGTGATCGCTAGGAAATTTGCAAATTTTATCGGCATAGGAGCCGGATAGTACGCGATCGAGACGCAGATATCTATCGCGTAGGCTATGAGAGTGAGTAGCATCGGACGCTTGATTATCTCGACGATACGCCCTTTCGTATATCTATCCGAATCGTGCTTGACGAAAAATTTCATCAGCACCCACAACGTGAGCTTACTAAGTAGCGTCGTAAACGAGACGAAGAACAAAAATACGACGAATATAATCACGGCCTTGCCGACGTTAAATTTGCTCGTAAATGAGGCCTTTTCGTTGATAAAATCTATCGCGGTTTTTAAATTTAGCTCGGAGATGATGTAGTTTGACGTGAGCAGCTCGGCGTTATCGCGCAGATAGTAGAGTATCTCTTCCAGCGTCTTTTTGTGTGCTTCTAGCGCGTCTAATTCGCCTTTATGCGCTAGGGCTACTTCTTCGCTTAGCGAGTCTTTAAAAGCCTTAAACTGTGCGTAAAACTCCGTCTGAAAGCCAAGCAGCGTCTTCTCGACGGCAAGTTTAATATTTACCGCTTTGCCGCCCTCCTTAAAGATATTTTCCAAATTTAAAAGCGAGGAGTAAAATAGCTCATCAAGCCGCATGCGCTCAAGCTCTAGCATGTTTTTGACGTATAAATTTTGATTGTTAGAGTTTTTTAGCTTTTTGGTTTTTGTCTCCAGCTCTTGCATCTCTTGTTTGAAATTTTGCACCTGCTCCTCGTCGATTTCGATTTGCATGACGAGGTAGGGGATCTGCTCGATCAGTTTTTCTTTTTTCTCTAAGACCGTTCTAAAAAGCACGTTTTTATCGGCGGTTTCGTTATTTTCGGCAGACTGCGCCTTGATAACTGCGATCTGCGCGTTTGCTTCGTTGATTTGATTTACGACGTTTAGGATGCCTGTCGCGTTTAGATCGTCGCTTGAAGTATCTGCGAGCAAATTTAAACTAAAGCACAGCGCAAAAACGGCGGCTAAAATTTTTCTCATTTCTCGACTCCTAGCAGCTTAAAGCTCTTTGTTACGAAGTTATAGTTGTAGATTTCACCCGTTTCTATTATGTAGTGCCAGGCGTAAATTTTTAGCTCCTCGTCTTTAAATTTAGCCTTGACGTCTGGATAGCTCAGTAAATTTTCAAACGAATTTACAAGGCTAAGTCGCTCGGTTATCCACTCTCTTTTTGCGATATTGTCGCCAAAAAGCTTTTGTACGCGCTTTTTTACGGGCTCTAGTAGATCAAGCCAGCGCTTTACGTTTGGCATTTTGCTAAATTTAGCCTCATCCATCCACAAAGCCGCGCAGCCGCCGCAGTTGCTGTGCCCGCAGATGATGACGTTTTTTACGTTTAGCGATTGCAAGGCGTACTCGATCGCCGACGTTGTAGCCAAAAACTCCTCGCTTTTGCGGTACGGAGGCACGATATTTGCGATATTTCGCACGACGACGAGGTCGCCAGGAACCGTGTTTGTTATGAGGCTAGGCACGACGCGCGAGTCGATACAGCCGACAAAAAGAGTATGCGGCGTCTGTTTCTCGCCTAGGCTTTCAAAAAGCTCTTTGTGTTCTAAAAAATCTTCTTCCATAAATTTAACGGCGCCGTCTAAAATTTCTTGCATTGTATTTTCCCGAATAATTTTTTAAAATATTATATCAAAAACGTTTCAAACTTCGTTAAAATTTTTTAAATTGCTTTTTACGCGCCAAATTCAGCGATTTTTTATATTTTATTTACCTATTTTTGGCTAAATTTGCATCAAAAATTAAAAAGGAGAGAACATGAGTTTATATGACAGAAACTATGCAAGCTCAAGCGAGCACGAGGTTGCGAGCGAATATTCGCAAAGTGCGCTTAGCACGTTTATCAAGCAAACTTATCAGCTTTTCGCGGCTTCGCTTTTAGCCGCCAGCGTCGGAGCTTACGTCGGGCTTTATAGCTCGTTGGGAGCTACGGTAGCGGGCAACTACTGGCTATTTGTGATACTTGAGCTAGGACTTTTGGTCGGTTTAATGTTTGCCAAACGCAAGGCGGGCTTAAATTTGATTCTGCTTTTTGCCTTTACTTTCGTTAGCGGACTTACGCTTACGCCTATTTTGGGGCGCACTTTTGCGATGCCCGGAGGCGCAGCGATAGTAGCTCAGGCCTTTACGCTTACGACGGTAGCATTTGGCGGACTTAGCGTATTTGCGATGAACACCAAACGCGACTTTACGACGTGGGGCAAGATGCTTTTCATCACGCTTATCGTTTTGCTCGTGGCTGCGATTATAAATATATTTTTCCACAGCCCGGTTTTACAGCTCGGCATCGCTAGCGTGGGCGCGGTTTTATTTAGCGCATATATCCTTTATGATACGCAAAATATCATCCGCGGCAACTACGAAACTCCAATCGAGGGTGCAGTCGCTCTTTATCTTGATTTTGTGAATTTGTTCGTTTCTTTACTTCAAATTTTAGGCATTTTTAGTAGAGATGACTAACGAGGAGCGGCTCTACCGCGTAATAGACGCAAATTTAAACCGCTTAAAAGAAGGGCTTAGAGTCGTCGAGGACATCAGACGTTACGGCTTTGACGACCTAGCCCTCGCTAAAAAAATCAAAAACCTCCGCCACAAAGCAAAAATCCCGCAAAAAGAATTCTTAAAATTTCGCGACGCTGCAAACGACGTGCTAAAACCGAGCCTAAAAGACGAACAAATTCGCCTAAATTTGGACGATTTGCAAACTGCCAACATCAAACGCGCGCAAGAAAGCGCAAGGGTTTTAGAGGAGTGTTTTAAGCTCATCGACGTTAAAATTTCCGAGATTTTTAAAACCGTGCGCTACGAACTTTATGAGATAGAAAAAGAAATTTAACCCAAATTCAAAACTTTTTTAGTATAATCGCGACTAATTTTAAAAATTTAAAAGGATTTTTAATGGATTCGCTTTTTTTAGTATTGCAGTTTATTTTCGCGGTAGTTTTAACGATCGCCGTTTTGCTTCAGAAAAGCTCCTCTATCGGACTAGGCGCGTATAGCGGCAGTAACGAAAGCCTATTTGGCGCAAAAGGACCGGCCGGATTTTTGGCTAAATTTACCTTCGTTGTGGGCGTTTTATTTATCCTAAACACCCTAGCGCTAAGCTACGTTTACAACACGCAAAGCAGCAAATCTCTAATAGATAGCGTCGATACTTCATCGCTACCTGCAGCTCCAGAAGCAGTCGTTCCGCAAGCTCCTAGCGCTCCTACGGCTCCTGTAAGCGAGAAAAAATAAGGAGCGTCAATGAAAAAATTAGTTTCCGTGCTCGCATTTTTTGCAGCGGCGCAGCTTGCGCTCGCAGACGCGCATATCTTTAACTATCACAGATTTGACGACGACAGGCACCCTAGCACCAACATTTCTAGCAAAAATTTACGCGAACAGTTTGAGTATTTTAAAGAAAAAGGCTACGAGGTCATCCCACTTTCAAAGCTCGTCGACGCGATCAAAAACGGCGAGCCGGTGTCTGATAACTGGGTCGTTTTAACCGTAGACGACGGCTACAAGAGCTTTTATGAAAAAGGCTTGCCGATATTTTTAGAGTACGGATATCCGTTTGCGCTAATGATCTACGTCGAGGCCACCGCACGAAAATACGGCGACTTTATGACCTTTGAGCAGATCAAAGAGATCGAAAAATACGGCGAAGTCGGCTATCACTCCTACGGTCACTTACACATGGTCGGTCTTAACGAGGAAAAATTAAAAAACGACTTTGAGGACGGCATAGGTAAATTCGAAAAAAATATGGGCTACAAACCGCGATATTTTGCATATCCTTTCGGCGAATATAACGATAGGGTGCGTGACGTCGCGATAGAGCACGGCATCGAAGTGATACTAAGCCAAAACTCGGGTGCAGTCGCGGCGAACAGCGATCTGCACGAACTAGATAGGATCCCTGCGATGAACGGCACACACCTGCCGTCCGCGCTTGCTAGTAAATTTCTAAAAGCCGAATGGATACTTCCGCAAGACTATCCGAAAGATAATAAGATTAGCGAACTTATCATCAAAACCGATGAGAACGCGACGCACGGCTACTTCTCAATGACGGGACAAAAAACAAAAAAAGTAAAGCTTGAAAACGGACAGATGACGCTTAAATTTAACAAGCCGATCGACCGCTATAAAGTGAGAATGAGCCTCAAAGTAAACGGAAAAACGACGACCAAAATTTTAGTAAAGGATATAAATGCTGAATGAAATTTACAAAAAACAAAAAGAGCATAGCGACAAATGCATCGAGGGCCTAAAACGCGACTTTACCACGCTTCGCACGGGCAAGGTAAATATAAGCATAGTCGATAATATTTACGTGGATTATTACGGTAGCCAAACCCCGCTAAACCAAGTCGCCACCGTGCTAACGAGCGATGCGAGTACCATAAGCATCACGCCGTGGGAAAAACCGATGCTAAAAACCATCACAGCTGCAATCTCTGCGGCAAATATCGGCGTAAATCCGAACAACGACGGCGAAAGCGTGAAACTATTTTTCCCTCCGATGACGGTCGAGCAGCGCCAAGAAAACGCCAAGCACGCCAAAGCATTTGGCGAAAAGGCGAAAGTTAGTATCAGAAACATCAGAAAAGACGCTAACGACGAGGTTAAAAAGCTAGAAAAAGATAAAACAATCACCGAGGACGAGAGCAAAAAAGGACAAGACGAAGTCCAAAAGATCACCGACAGCTACACGTCAAAGATCGACTCGCTCGTAAAAGAAAAAGAGAGCGAGCTTTTAAAAGTCTAAATCTGTATGCGGCTTGTTAAATTTGACGAGCCGTTTTTTTATAAAACCTTCCACTATTTAGCATAAATTTTAGTCCGCTTTTGCTACACCCCAAAACGCGTTTATTTATTTCGCCCAAATTTTAAATTTATCACGCCATGCTCGCTTTTACCAAAATTTATATCCAAATTTAAAATTGCTAGCCGCTTTTGACTTGACGTAGTTTTATGATAACGTAAAATCGCAAGACGTGAAAAGCTCAAAAAATAGTAGCTTAAGCGCGCTTAGGGTAAAATTCGCTCAAATTTTACAAAGGAAAAACGATGGATTTAGAGAAAATTTACAAGGATGCGGGCGCATTTTTGCAGGGCCATTTTTTGCTTAGCAGCGGCAACCACTCGCAGTTTTACTTGCAAAGCGCCAAAGTACTCGAGGATCCGCAGTTAGCCGGCGCTCTAGCGGACGAGCTAGCCGCCGTCATCGAAAAATCGGGCGTAGAGTTTGATAGCGTCTGTTCGCCCGCTCTAGGCGGCATTTTAGCGGGCTACGAGCTAGCTCGCGCGGCAAAAAAACGCTTTATCTTTACCGAACGAGTCGAGCGCGTAATGAGCCTACGACGCGGCTTTGAGGTGGGAGAGGGCGAACGATTCGTCGTCTGCGAGGACATCATCACCACGGGCGGCTCGGCGCTAGAGGCAGCGCGCGTGATCGAGAGCCTAGGCGGCAAGGTCGTGGCGTTTACCGCACTTGCTAATCGCGGCTTTTGCAAGGTCGCAAATTTAGCGGGCAGCGTCGCAAAACCCAGCGCCAAACTGCCTGCCGACAAGCCGTTTTTTGCGCTTGGAAACTTTGAGTTTGAGATTTATGAGCCTGCAAACTGCCCGCTCTGCGCTGATGGAAGCAAGGCGATAAAGCCCGGCAGCAGAGGCAACTAAATTTTCAAATTTCGTGGCTTGGCTTGATATAGCCGTGCAAATTTGGACGGATTTTGCAGGTGCCAACCAAAGCAAACCAAGCATAGATCAAATTTGACTAGGTTGTGCGGTATTTTAGGCGATAAATTTGACGACAACTGCGTTTTGTAGCTCACGGACGGAATTGAATTTGTGCCGTCGTCTTGAGCATTTAGTGGTAACCGTCAAATTTAGATCAATTTACGCACGCGAAAAAGCGTCTTTAAATTTACGAATTTAAAATTTGGCGTGAGATAAACGCAGTAAATTTGAAACCAGCACTTGATAAATTTTACGGAGCTGCGATAAATCAAGCGCAAGTAGGCTTGACAAAAAATGCGCGAAACGAAAATTTTATTGATCATCGCAAACCGGTACGCCGCCAAAAGCAAACAAAGACGGTCGGAACCCTTAAAAATTGTGCCGAGAAAATAAATTAATTCGGCCGCAACTAAAGCTCCGTTTATGAGCTGAGCAAGACCGGCTGGCTAAGACGGCGCAAGCGACACCCGGAAACGAGCTGTAAATTTACCGTACCGAAGCGGCAGTACAAGCAGACGTAAATTTGCCGCAACAAAAGTAAAAGAGTATAAATTTAGGCGCTCGCGAGCAAATTTGACGCTCAAATCCAAAACATGCGCCCGAAAATAAAAAGGAGTAAATTTGGCAAAACAAAAAGCGCAACTGGCTGGCATCGGCGCGCGAGTAAAGGCCTTTATCACCGATCTTTTTTTGATCGGGATGCCGATTTATTACCTCACGACCTATGTTTTTTTAGGTGGCAAAGACGACTTTTTGCACAACCAAGCTGCGATATTCGGGGCAAATCTCGCAGTCGCTCTCATCTGCTGCGCCTTTTTTGCGATCAAAGCCCAGACGCCCGGCTACCGCTCGCAAAATATCTACCTCATCGACCTACACAGCGGCCGCAAGCTTAGTTTCGCGTGTGTTTTGCTACGCTACGCATGCTTCTTGCTTGCAGGCGTTAGCATCGTCGGACTTTGCCTCTGTTTTTTTCGCAAGGACGCGCTAAATTTGCACGATCTGCTCACGCACTCGGCCGCCGTTTGCAAAAAAGCGGAGTAGTTTCGCCCGCTTGCGGCAAATTTGAGCCGAATTTCGGCATGACCCGCCCTGCTCTACTTAAAGCTTAAATTTGATCTAGCATTTTTGCGGTGCGGGTTTTGCAGGCTAGATTCTCATCCCGTCCCCGCAGCAAATTTAATCCGCTTGCCGCTCCGCTAAATTTAAATCTTTAAACCAAATTTCGTTACAATCGCCCCCGATAAGGAAAAATATGCAAAAAATAATGGGATTTACGAGAACGCGGGAGAACGCGGAGAAAAAAGGCACGCTGATACCTAGCGACTTCACGCACGCAGCCATCATCGGAGAGACGGGCAGCGGCAAGACGACGGCGATGATATATCCGAATTTGCTTGACCGCATGCAAAACGGCTATGCGGTATTTGCCGTGGATTATAAGGGCGGCGAGAGCGCCAAAATAAAGGCTCTAGCGCGCAGAGCGGGCCGCCTAAAAGACGTCGTGAGCGTAGGCGCGAGACTAGACGCGCCGATAAATCTCATCGCCTCGATGAAGCCGCGGGACTTTAAAAACTGCGTGAAAAAGCCGATGGAATCAAGAGAGAAGTTTTGGGAGGAGTTTGGCTCGAGCATCGCGACGGAGTTTTTTAAGGTGCTAAAGGCGCTTAAAATTTTCGCTAAAAAAATCACGCCGCTAAGCGACTGCTACGGGGACGCCTTTTATGCCGACGTGCGCACGCTCGCGCGGGATTTTACCTTTGACATGGCGACGATACTGCGCCTCTCGCAAGATCTAGAAAAGATGCTCGAGTTTAAAGACGCGCTGAGCCTCATCTGCGACAATCTCGACTCCTCGACGCTAAATTTCACCCGCGAAACGATAATGATAAACCGCGCGTTTATAGCGACTGCGGACGAGTTTTTAGACGCGACGAGCCGCTACAAGGACATCGGCGACGAGCGCACGAGGGATGATTTTCGCAACTACTCGATGATGATGTCGCCGTTTCTAGGCCTCATGAACGACGACTCGCTAAACGGCGACAGCGAAGGCACTGCGGGCGACGCGAGTATCGCAGAACTGCTAAATAGCGGCAAGATCGTGATATTTAACGCCGCAAGCTGCGACAAAAGCGCGCTGAGCTTCCTGCTAAACAGCTTTCTGCCCGAGCTTTTAAAGCGCGTAACGATGAAGCAAAAGAGACCCATTAGCCTATTTCTCGACGAATCGGCGAAGCTGCTGAGCGAAAACACCGAGCTAAACGAGGAGATCCTACGCGAGTGCGAGGTGGAGCTGGTGCTGGCGTTTCAAAACGAATTTTTGCTTAAGCGCGCGATCGGCGGCACGGCGTACGAGGCGCTGATGGGCAACCTCACCAACCGCTACTTCATGCGCAACAAGGACGTCGTGAGGCTGGGCGGCAGCGAGGTGGACTGCTCGACGCTGGAGAAATTCGAATGCGTGCTAGAGGGCGACAAGATCGCGCTAGAGCCGATTTTCATCGATGAGGCGGAGTGTCTGCAAGCGCAGCTGGAGTTTGAGCGCGAAAATCGCCTGCACGAGCGACTGCTGGGCAAAATCTACGAAAACCGCGTGATAGAGTTTGACGAGGAGATCGTCGACGACGGCAAAATCTGGGTGCGCGACGTGGATACGGGCGAGCGCGAATGCGTGTTTTTCAGCGACGAGGTGCTGGATATCCGCCCGCAAGATATCTATAAACGCCCGCCAAATACCGGCGGCTACAATATCTCGCTCGAAGACGGCACGGACGACGTGCAGATAAGTTTTAGGTAAATTTGACGGCGACTAGCAGGTAGTTGCGAGTTAAATTTGACTGAAAAAGCGAGCAAATTTGAGCGTAAATTTGGATCAAATTTAAAGAACGGCGTAAATTTGAACGGTAGCGCAACTTGACGATTTTAACCGCTCGCCGTTTGCATAAAACTAGGCTGGATAAATTTAAAATTTGACTTTAGGCGGATGATATGAATGAAAGTATAGGCAAAGAAAATAAAGAGCCGCAGCTACTTTACAGACTAGACAAACGAAATCCGCTCATGGTGCTGATCGACTTTATCTCGTACAGCTGTTTCCTGCTCGTACCCGCCTTGCCTACCGCGATATATTACAGAGGCTAGTTGGCAGATGCTGGGCATCTTGGGTTCTTTGTTTTTGGGTAGGCTTTTATACAAACTCATATTTTTTAACTACATTGAAATTTACAGAGATAGGATTGTCGTAAACAGATATATTTTCGGCGATACGGTTATAAAAAGCGAGGATTTAGCGCATTGTCGTACTTATTCCATGTTTCCGTTTTTTCCGGCACAAGCATGGATAGCAAAAAAGAGAAAATATTTTTATATAGAGTTTATGCGGTGGAAAGCTTAACATTTGATCAAGCTTGTGATATACAAAGAAAGATATTTTGGATAATACCTCCAGACGAAATTAATAAATAAAGTATAAAAATGCAAACAACTATATGGATAGATGGTCAAAAATATGACCTTTATGATAAAAATATTACATCAGACGAAAAGGCTCTTGCTGGTAGTCAAATTTAACAAAACCGCCCGTAAATTTATCTCTCCTCGCTTCGGGTCAAATTTAGCCGCCAAATCAAACCCCAAATTTAAAGCGTAAATCTAAAATTTAGATTTTTATCTACGTTTTATATTTTTGCCGTCTTTATTTACGCACATAAAATCCACGGTAGCCCCGCCGTCATAAATCAAAGCTACGCCGTCTGAATGAAATCTATCGTCGCAGCCCGCCTCTTTGTCGCCTCGCAGTATCTCGTCCGAAGCGTCATCGAAAATCTCGTAATACGCGCCTCCAAAGCCCTCATTACGATAATAAATCGTCGTCTTGCGCTCACCTCCAAACACCTCGTTGCCCCAGATTCTTATGCCTATGACGTTTGCGCTTTTTAGTTTGGCTTTTAGTTTGCCAAAAGTCTGTTCGTCCCAGCCCAGTATCCGCAGTGGTTCCTGCAGGCTCGTTCGCTTATCTACGCGGATGAAGCTCGCGGTTTGGTTTTTATCGACACTCACGGCTCTAAACGTCTCAACCAGGGCTCCGTCTAAGCGCAGGTCAAACCAAACTCCGCGAGGCCTAATCTCGCGCGCAAAATCGCGCAATGCTAAAATCTCGATACGATTTTTTTCGTAGTTTCGCGCCAGCTCCCGTCCATCGTATAAATTTAAGTAGACGGCCGTCGCCGCAATTAGAAAAATAATAATAAAAGACGCTTTGTAGCTTATACTCATAAATCCTCGCAAATTCTTTTATTCTTAGTCTAATTTTACGGCGTCAAGCAAGCTAAATTTAAAATTTAACCCCGTGATTTAACAGTTTTCTTACGCCTAGATTGGTGTCGATGCCGGTGATTATGGCGTTGTAGATGTACTCTTTGGCTTGTTGGATGGCGCTTTCTAGGCTCTCACCGCGCGCGAGCAGGCAGGCTAGCGAGCTGGAAAACGTGCAGCCAGCGCCGATGATAACGAGCGGATCAGCCAGCGGCGTCTCGAAGTTTTGGACGCTGCCGTCCTTGCGGTAGAGCGTGTCGATGCTCTTACCCGCGACGATATGCTTTTTCACGATCACGTCGCACGGCAAATTCGTAAAATCATCGCCGAAAAGCACGTCGGCTTCGCGCAAATTTGGCGTCGTAACGGCGGCAAATTTCATCAGCTCTTTTAGTCGCTCGATGGCGCTATCTTTGATGAGTTTGTGCCCCATTTTAGAGACGCAGACGGGATCTAGCACCACAGGAGCAGAGTTTTTTTCTAAAAAACCCTGCACGACGTCCATGATGGGCTCGTTAAAGAGCATGCCGATCTTGATGGCATCGAAGCTAAACTCTGCTGCGAGCATCTCGAGCTGATCGGCGATGAAGGACGAATCTAGCGAGACGATATTTTTGATCTTGTCCGTGTTTTCGGCCGTTAGCGCCGTGACCGCCGTCGCGCTATAACAGCCAAAGTGCGCGCACGCCTTGATGTCGGCTTGCAGTCCCGCGCCGCCGTTGCTGCACGAGCCTGCGATGATAAGGATTTTTTTCATTTTTTGCCTTTTTTCGTTTTTAAAAGCCGTATTATAAACGACATTGCATTAACGGCGCGTTAAACGCTAAATTTTATAAAATTTTAAAGCCGTTTGCACTACAATTTCTATAAAGATTATCAAAATAAAAAGGAAAAACGAGATGGAAAAGATCGCATTTGCGGATATCGTCTCCGAAACGCTACTTATAAATTTATACTTTAGAAGTAAGGAAAATGAGGAGGCCAAGCCCATACTAAAAGACGAATTTTCAGGCGACGTCGCGAGCAGGATCGATTATGATTTCGCCAAATTTGACCGCTCAACGCTAAGCAGGGTCGGCACGGTGATACGCGCGAGGTTTTTTGATGACTGCATACTTAAATTTACCAGCGAGCACCCGGCCGCCGTCATCGTTCAAGTAGGTGCTGGGCTTGATACCAGGCCTTTGCGGCTGCTCCGCTCTGCCCAGAGGCGACCTTTTACGACCTTGATTTGCCTGACGTCATCGCACTTCGCGATAAGCTCGTGTCAAAAGCGCCGCGAAACTACAGCCTAGCGTGCTCGATGCTAGAAACCGCGTGGATGGACGAGCTAGCAAGAAAGCACGCGGGCGCGAAGTTCGTTTTCGTGCTAGAGGGCGTGGCGATGTATTTTGAAAAAGCGGTATTTCGCGAGTTTGTGCTAAATTTGAGCGAGCGGTTCGAGGGGCTTTTGCTCACCGATTTGATAAACAAATTTGCCGCAAAATCAAACACGCGCAAGCACGACGTGCTCAAATTTATGAAAGGAGACGTGAAATTTAAGATGAGCGTAGAGGGTGCAGACGAGGTCGAGGCGTGGGATAAAGAGCGCATCAAGTGCCTAGAAATCGGCACCATGACAAACATGTACAAACACCGCTGGGGGCTTATCGCGCGCATGCTTAGTCACATAAAACCGTTTCGCGAGGCGTGCAGGATATTTGTTTTCGCTCTGGGCAAGCGCGGGTAAATTCGCTCAAATTTAAGCTAAATTTGGCGGCAAATTTGATGGTTTTGCGTCCTAACCCGCACCTTTATGACGCTAAAACGCTATGCGCGCTCAAATTTGACGCCTCCATCAAACGCAATCAAACTCAAATATAAGTTTGTGCTTATTAAATTTTAGCTATAATCCAGGCTTCATAGATGGGTGTCCGAGCGGTTGAAGGAGCACGCCTGGAACGCGTGTAAAGTGCAAGCTTTCGAGGGTTCAAATCCCTTCCCATCTGCCACTATTTTCTGAATTTAACACCAAAATGAGCCACAAACCAACCTTGTTATACCACTTAAACAAAAGAAACGCTTTTTATACTTCAGCAACGTTTATTTGCGATATATTCATGCTATTTATGCTTTATTTTCCGACTTTTTACTCAGACGGCTGGATGTTTGCGCTACTTTTTGTATTATGGATTTTACTGCTTTATGTTTTATTTTCGAGCGTTTTATTTAAGAATCTAGAAATATTTCAAGACGAAATAAAGATAACTTACCGCCTATTTGGAAGCCTACGAATCAATGCAAAAGATATCTGTACCACGGTAAATTCGAACTTTGGGATATCGTGGCTCATTGGCGAAACACTGATTATAAAGAGAAAATCAAAATTTATAAAAAGATTTTACCTCATCCGCGCTCTGACAAGCGAGCAAGGCCGGGAAATCGAAACGGCAATCAAAAAGCTCGTAGAAAAAAAATTGAACGAGTAAAATTTGCTGCTTGAAACGACAAATTTAACCTCGTCGCGCCAATTTTATAAAAATACCGTCAGTAAAAACACGCCCAAAATCATACGGTAGATAACAAACGGCAACATACTCGCGCGCGCGATCAGCGCCATAAACAGCCGCACGCAAAGATACGCGCTAAGGCCGCTAATAGCCGCCCCGATAGCAAGGTCGCTCCAAGGCAGTGCGTCGGGAGTTTTTATCAGCTTTACCGCCTCCAGTCCGCCTGCTAGCACGATCACGGGGATCGAGAGCAAAAACGAGAAATTTGCACTTGCGCTGTGACTAAAGCCAAGCATCAGCGCCGCCGTCATCGTCACGCCCGAGCGCGAAACGCCGGGTATCAGCGCGATTGCCTGCGCTAGACCCACGATAAGAGCGAGCTTGATCGTCATTTCGTATTCGGTTTTTAGGCCTGATTTTTTATCCGCGACATAGAGCGCGACACCAAAGATCATCGTCATCGCCGCGATCACGAGCCCGTTTCTAGCGTACTGCTCAATGGCGTCGTTAAACGCTAGGCCAAAAAGCCCCACAGGCACGGTCGCAAAGCCAACCGACCATACGAGCGTGCTGTCGCCGACCTTCTCGCGCCGCGCGATAGACGCGAAAAAATCTCGCACGAGCCCAGCCAGCCTGTCTTTAAAATAAAAAAGTATCGCCGCCAGCGTGCCTACGTGAACGGCGACGTCAAAGGCAAGCCCCTGATCCGCCCATCCAAGCAGCTTTGGCACGAGTACGAGGTGAGCCGAGCTAGAGATCGGTAAAAACTCGCTGATGCCCTGAACTAGGGCCAAAACTATGATATGCGAAAGCTCCATCACGTAGCCTTTTGGTTAAATTTAAACGAATTTTGTGCGATAAATTTGATTTTATCTTTAGCGCAAATTTGCTCATTTTCGCCTTCTTGCGCGTCAAATTTACCTGCGCCGCGAGCTAAATTTAAGATGAAGTTTTCGTCGGCGAATCGCCCTGTTTTTTGCCTATATCTTTGCAATATTTCCCTTTTTATAATTTTGATTTTACCGTGAGCAAACCGCGTAAATTTGATGCGGGTTTAGCTTGCCGCGAGTCCTCAAATTTAACGGATCCGGCCCAAGCCAAAACCGTCAAATTTAAAGCTAGATTTTACTTCGCCGACTCTTGCGCGAATTCCGCAATCTTTTCAGGCGTAAAACCGAAATACTCGAACAATGCGCCCGCCTTGCCACTCTCGCCAAAGCTCTTCATCGAGTAGATCTCACCCGCGAATTTATACCACTCTAGCGCGCTTGCGGCCTCGACTGCGATGACCTTGGTCGCTGGATCTATGATCTGCTCTACATACTCGCGCGGCTGCTCGCAAAGCAGGTCAAAGCACGGCGCGGAGACGACGTTCGCGCCGACACCGCGAGCAGCTAAGATTTCAGCCGCTTTGACGCAAAGCTCCACTTCGCTGCCGCTAGCTATTAGCGTGATTTTGGCGTTTTGCGCGCGTTTTAGCAGATATGCGCCGTTTTCTACGCCGCCTAGTTCGCCTTTTTCAAGCGGAGCGAGGCCTTGACGGCTAAGTACGAAGGCGCTTGGAGCGCGTAAATTTAACGCCGCTTTCCAGCAAAGCGCGTTTTCGTTGCCGTCGGCCGGGCGGAATGTGTAAAAATTCGGCATCGCGCGTAGCGTGCTGAGCTGCTCGATAGGCTGGTGCGTCGGGCCGTCCTCGCCAACGCCGATGCTGTCGTGCGTAAAGATAAAAAAGTGTCTGATGCTCATCAGCGAGGCGATACGCGCGGACGGCTTTAGATAGTCGCTAAAGATAAAAAACGTCGCGCTAAACGGCAAGAAAAGCCCGTATCTAGCGACCGCGTTGTTTATCGCGGCCATGGCGTGCTCGCGGATACCGTAGTGGATATTGCGGCCGTTAGGGAAGTCGCCCATGCCTTTTAGCTCGGTTTTGTTTGATGGCGCCAGGTCTGCGCTACCGCCGATAAAGCCCGGCATCGCGCGCGCGATCTCGTTCATGATGATGCCGTTGCTGTCGCGCGTGGCTAGCTTTTTGCCACTAAAATCAGGGAAATTTATCTTGCTAAAATCCGGATTTAGTAGCGCGTTTAGCATACTTTTGCTCTCGCTGCTTAGATTTTCTACCTTTTTGTTCCACTGAGCTTCGGCCAGGTCGCCCTTTTCTAGCGCGGCGTGGAAGCGGATCAGCACGTCCTCGTCGATGGCAAATTTGCGCTCAGGATCAAAGCCCGCTGCGATTTTAGCAGCCTTTATGATCTCCTCGCCAAGCGGCGCGCCGTGGCTGTGGTGACTGCCCTCTAGCTCGCCTGCGCCCTTTGCGATGCGAGTGTTTGCGATGATGAGATACGGGCGCTCCTTTTCGGCGGCTTGTTCTAGCGCAAACTCGATCTGATCGTAGTCGTGGCCGTCTATGCGCGCGACGTCCCAGCCCTGCGCCTCGAACCTCGCCTTCACGTCCTCGCTCCAAGCTATGCTCGTGTCGCCCTCGATCGTGATGTTGTTGGAGTCGTAGATCAGCACGAGGTTGTCTAGGTGTAGGTTGCCCGCGACCGCACAGGCCTCGTAGCTGATGCCCTCCTGCAAATCTCCGTCGCCGCAGAGGCAGTAAATTTTATGATCGATGACGACGTTTTCAGGCTCGTTTAGTAGGTTAGCCGCATATTTTGCCGCCATAGCAAAGCCCACCGCGTTTGCTACGCCCTGGCCTAGCGGTCCGGTCGCAACCTCGACGCCTTTGGTGTGGATCTCCGGATGGCCAGGAGTTTTAGAGCCCAGCTGACGGAAGCTTTTAAGATCATCAAGGCTAAGATCATAGCCGCTAAGATGCAAAAAGCTATACACGAGCGAGCTTGCGTGACCGCCGCTAAACACGAGCCTGTCGCGGTTTAGCCAGTTTGGATTTTTAGGATTGTGGTTTAGAAATTTAGCCAGCACGACCATGACGTCCGCTAGTCCCATCGGCGCGCCCGGATGCCCGCTGTTTGCCTGCTGCACCATATCCGCGCACAAAAACCTTATCGTATCAGCCATCTTTTTTAGCATTTTTTCTCCTTAGTTTTTATGCGATTATACGAAAATTCGGCTTAAATTTTACGCTTTTAACGCCGCCGTAAATTTTAAAAACTCGGCGAAATTTTCTTTTTTATCTTTTAGCTCAAAAGGTATCTTATGCTCTTTTTCGCCGATTATTACGGCGTCTTCTTTTACTTCGATTTGTGTGTCCCTGATTTCGTTCCATGGGCTAAAAACGGGCTCTTCCATCAGCTCGCGGCTAATAAGTCCGCGCTCGTCCAGTATCACGCCGTAAGGCTTACCAAAAAGCGAGCGGTCAAGGCTGTGAAGCATCGGCGAGACGGGCTTAAAGACGCTAAGCGATTTTGATAGTAACTTCGTCTCGTCAAGCGGCGTTTTTAGCGCTTCGCCCAGCTCAAGCTCCAAAATTTTATCCGCGATCGTGCGCTCCTCGGCTTTAACGCCCTCCTCGAAAACCGCCTGCAAGACCGCTTTTAGCGCCCTTTTCATCGCCGCTTTCATCTCGTCCTCGATTTCAAATTTGCATTTTTCTAGCTCTTGCCACGCGAGATTTTCCAGCTCGTCAGGCGAATGCTCGCCCAGCCTAAACGCCGCGGCTACCTCGTCTACGTTTACAGCCGACGCGTCAAATTTAACCAAAAGATGCCGACTCGTGAGCAAAAATCCTATGCTTTTTCGCCCGATCATCTGCGCATGCACGCCGATAAACGCAAGCGGTCGGGCGCCATAAAATTTAGGCGTTTTGCTATAATCCACGCCCTTTTGCAGCCCTAGGCTTTTATCTAAAATTTGCCTTGTAGCTAGCGCGAAAACCTCGTTCGCATCGTCCCAAACGGGGTGTTTTGCGCATCCTAAAACCAAAACCTTTTGCGTATTTTCATCGAAAGAGAGTAAAATTTCATCCAATTTTTTCACGTTTTCTCCTAAATTTTATTTAAAACCATACTCCGCCGCTCGTCAAATTTAGACGCCAAAATCCGCCTCGCAGCCAAATATCATCACGTCGCCGCGCGAAATTTGAACGATACACGGCTCATTCACGAGACGGCTCGCATTTTTCGTAAAACCACTCGAGCGTCTCGTTTAGCTTAAACTCATCGCCGTCTAAAAAATACTGCTTGCTGCTTTTGATCGCGTTTTCGCCCGCGGCCACGTAGTCGCCGATGAAGCCGCGGTCCATGACGTCGCGTGCTAAAATTTCACGTTCAAATACATTTACCGTCTTTTGCGTTTCGCGCCATTTGCCGCTCTCATCGGGCTCGCGAAGCGCCGAAGATACGTTATTTCCCGCCTCGTCGTAGGCGTAGACGTACTCGCGCCGCTCGCCATCAGACATCTCGCGATTTTTTATCAGGTTGCCACGCGCGTCGTAGCTAAGCTCGTTTTCAAACACAACCCCCCAGCGCTGCGACTCCCCCTGCCAAAACGACGAAGCGGAGTACTTTAGCCGACCTTGCTCGGTCTCCTCGCGCACGTTTTTGTAGCAGCCGTTCCACTCGCTCTTTGCGGCGTCCCAGCGGCATCTAAGATCGGTAAAACGCCTAAACTCTGGCTCTATTTTTTGCACCGTCCTCTCCTGCGGCTGCCACGCGTCCTGGCTCCACGTAAAATTTATCTCAGTGCGCATTCCGTCCGCAGCCGTAAAGGCCGAATGCTTCGTCTGCGGCACCCATTTGCCGCGCCATTTATAGCCCTCGGAGCTAGCGTAGACGTCGCCTTTATAGCGGTATATCAATTTTTCGTACGGAGTCCATTTTTTTGCTTTGGTATTCCACTCAAAGGTCGCTACGAGCGTAGTTTTATGGTTTTCGTCATAAAGTCTTTTGATTAGATACGTCGGCGTCCATTTGCCGTTTTTTAGAGTGAAATTTTGAGAGATTTCCGTCGCGCCCGTTCGCTTTTCGATGGTTTTTTGACCTTGGTTTAGTTTGCCGTTTTGACCGCGAGTATCAATATAAACAAACGCGCCGTCCTTTGTCCTCTCTGTTTTTGAGAACCCTGCTTTGCGCCATTTTTCGGCGCCAAAGTCCCAATCGTACTCTGTGCTGCCTATCTCGCGCTCGCCTCTTTCGTCAAATTTGACAATACTTTTCGTCCTGCGCCTGCCCTCATCGCTGATTTCGTCGTAGATTTTTTCTAGTAGTCGAGCCTTCGCGTCGTAAGCTTGGCTCGTTTCGTATTTGTAGTGCGGCACGGCGTCGCCCTCCGTCTTGTAGCTCGTCTTTTTTAGGCAAATTTCGCCCGACGCAGCTAGCGGCAAGGCCCAAATCACAGCCATCGCCGCCGCTTTCCAAAAAAATCTCACATTCGCTCCTTTTTAAATTTAGCCGCCCAAACGGCGTCAAATTTGATGCGAAAGCAAAATTTAACGAGCTAAATTTGACGCTCGGGCGCTTGTTAAATTTGACCAAATCCAAAGCGTCAAATTTACCGCAGTTGGGCCGCTAGTAAAAGATCATTTGACCCTTTTATATTTCCACGTCTGCTCTGAAGCGAGCTTAAATTTACCGTCCGCCGCGACAAACTGCTTAAAGCTAGTCACCGCGTATCTGCTAGGCATCTCAAAGGACATCAGCGAGCCGCCGTGTCCGACGTCATCGGCTAGTATATGCGGATCAAAGGTCGTCTCCAGGCGCTTATTTTGCACCCATCTTTTGCCGTTTTCGTCGCTAGCTAGCTCGTAGATATCCACGCTCACGTTATCGCCGCGTTCGTTGTAGCCGTAGACGAACTTCTCGCTGCCGTCGATCGTGTCGTATCGCTGCGTTAGCAAGCGCTCGCCAGTCTTGTCGTAGATGCTGCGGTTGGAGTACTCCTGCTTCCACTCTTTGCGCTCTTTATCCCACAAAAAAGCCGCCGTTTCAAAGCCCGCGCCCCCTACGACCGAGACGCTTTTGCTGTTGTTTTCCCATGCGTTTTGTTCGGCGTTCCAGATGAGATTTATCGTCACGTCTTTGCCGCTAGAGGCGTCGTAGTCATGCTTTGACATCTCGTCATAGTGCCACGCGCCGCCCTCAAATACGCTTCTTACCTGCTCGTATTTGCCCCTAACGTCTCCCGCAACAGTGCTTCTTTCGCGGTTTTGCCACGCGCCGTTTTCGTAATCCCAGCTCTCATAGCCGCGCGTCTGTCCGTCCGCGCCGTAGAGCAGCTGCGTTTTTGACTTAGGCTGCCATCTTTTGCCGTCCCAGACGCTAAGCACGATGAGCTCGTTATCGCCGTATGCGTTCTCGACGGTTTTGGTTAGCGCGGCTTTTTGCCACTTGCCTTTTACCAGCTCGTATCTGATCTCCTCGCTAGCGTTTTTTAGGTACTTTGTGATGATTTTGCTAGCATTTTCCGGCACGCCTCTGATAAACGAACTAGACTCCTGCGTGAGAACGCCTTTTTTATAATCGGCTTTGTATTCGGTTACTTTGATCCATTTTTTCGCGGTAAAATCATAGCTATAGGCTTCAAATTTCGTCATCTCGCCGGCTTTGTTATAGTAGCTGATCTCTTTGTGTTTGCCCTTTAGGCCGTCTGCGAGCTCGGAGCTGCTCACCAGCTCTAGGCGGCGAGCTTTGGCGTCGTAGCTTTGTTTGGTTTCGTAGCTAGAAGTCGGCTCCTCAAAAGTTTTTTGCGCGGTGCTAGCTAGCATGTAGTCGTACTCTTTGGCAAACGCCGCCGCACACAAAAGCGCAAGCGATAAGGCTATTTTTTTCATTATCTCTCCTTTTGGTAAATTTAAAAGATTATAGCATAAAAAGAGAGCCGAATTTTGCCGAATTTACGGCGGCATCGGCATGGTTTGCGAGATGGTTTATTTATACCGAGCGGATAGAGTTTTGTAGTTAAATATAAAATTTGCGAAATTTGACGGCAAATTTAACTGCTCAAATTTAACCGCCTAAAACGCAAATTTAAGCCGAATTTACCGCAAATGCTTGTCAATGAGGCCCGTCACGATAGCGCGTATGCCCGCATGCACGCCGCCTAGCTCGCGCTCTATCTTTGCGATGAGCTCGTTTTTAGCCTGCACCGCGCCCTCCACGCCAAGAAGGTTGGTAAAGGAGTTTTTAGCGCCGTCGTTATGCGTCGGCTTGCCCGCCGTTTCGGCGCTTTGCGTCGCGTCGATGATGTCGTCTGCGATCTGAAACGCCAGCCCCAGATCAAGCCCGATGTCGTAGATACGCGCAGCCTCCGCCTCATCTAGCCCCGCCACAACGCAGCCTGCCTGCAAGCTCGCCGCGATGAGGCGCGCGGTCTTATGGATGTGCAAAAATTTTAGCTCTTCAAGCCCTAGCTTTTGATTTTCGAAATAGCAATCCACCGCCTGCCCAAGCGCCATGCCGTAGATACCGGCGTTGCGACTCAGGATCTCGACGCATTTTATGCGCGCGTCCGCATCCAGCGGGGCTTTTGCTATCTGATAAAAGGCGTGGGTGTTTAGCGCGTCGCCAGCCAGGATCGCCGTCACTTCGTCAAATTTGACGTGCAAACTAGGCTGTCCGCGGCGCAGATCCGAGTCGTCCATCGCAGGCAGATCGTCGTGGATGAGCGAGTAGCTGTGCATTGTCTCAAATGCCAGCGCGACGTGAAACGCTGACTCTTTGCGCTCGGGACGCACCGCCGCTACGACGCCTGCGACCAGCATAGCGCGAAAGTGCTTGCCGCCCGATTTTAGCGTGTATGAGAGCGCCTCGTCAAAACACGGATGAAAGCTAGGGTTGCTCGGTAAATGCGCATTCAAAAACGCCTTAAACTCGGCCAAAAGCGCGTCTTGATCGGCGGCGCTCAGAGCCGTTTGATTTATGCCGGGCTGTAAATTTGCGCCCGAGGTAAAACACGAGCCTTTTGCCGCATTTAACGAGATCAAATTTGATCGGTTTTTCGGGCTTTGAGTCGGATTTTCGGAGCTAGTTTTGGCTTTGGTCGAGTTTAAAATTTGAGAGCGATTTTGGGACGAGCTCGCGCGCGAACTACGAGCTAAAATTTGATCCTTCGGCAGCGCCCGCGACTCGCTCAAATTTAACGCCTTTTCTGCGTTTTGAACGCAAATTTGACCGTTGCCACTGAATTTTGATTTTACCGCTAAATTTTGATTTTGCATCTATTCTCCGTTTTATTTTTGCCGACTGGGCGGGCGCAGGCTAAATTTATCAAATTTAGCCCACAAAGGCGTTAAATTTGCCGCCCGAAACTACCGCGCGTTGTAAAAAAAGTCAAAGCCGTTGCGTCTAAAGAGCAAATTTTGACCTCCGCCTTTAGCGAGCAGACCGAGCGCTTCTTTGCGGCTTGAGACCGCCTTTTGCCCCACTTGTATCAGCTTGTCGCCGACTCTGACGCCAAATTTGGCCGCACCCGAGCTTGCGTCCACGCTTTTTACTATTAGCTTCTCGTCAAAGGTAATGCCGTAGAGCTTTTGCACGCTCGCAGTATCGCTACTTTGCGGCGTTGACTGCGATTTTGCGTCGCTAGCGGCGGCCTTTTTATCCGCTTTCGTCGGCGCTTTTTGCTCTTTTTTCGCCGCATCGTCAGAGACCGCCACGCCAAATCTCAAAACCTCGTCGCCGCGCTTGATCTCAAATTTGAGCCGCTCGCCCTTTTTGGCGAACAAAATCCTCTCGTTTAGCTCGCGCAAACTCTCAAATTTCTCGCCGTTTACGCTCAAAATTTCATCACCCACCATTAGCGCTGCGCCGCGTCCGAGCGGATCGACTCCTTTTACGTAGAGTTTGCCGTCTCGCTCCTCAAAAACCGCTCCGACGTCGCCGTAGTAAACGTCTTTATACGCCGCAAAGTGCCTTAGATAGCGGCTCGGGACGAATTTGTCCCCACCCACGGCGATACCGCGTAGCTTGCAGCACGGACTTAGCACGGCACCCGTGCCGTTTACGTCAAACGTGAGCACGTCCAGCTCGCCTAGCGCCTGCGCCTGCGCCTTTACGTGGCCGTAAACGGTCGCGTTTAGATCGCGCGTGACGCTGACCCAGTCGCTTTTTTTCGTCGCGTTATCGTCAGACATCTTTACAGGCTCGAGTTTGGCGTCCGAGGCAACCAGATAGAGGCCAAGATACGGGTCAAATTTGACGTAGTTTTTCACGGGAGTTTCGCCTTTTGGCACGGCGATTAGATTTGGCGCAATCGCGATGCCGCCGTTACCCGCGATGTTTACCATGGCAGGCAGGTTTTTCTCGAAGCAGGCGTTAAAATCATCCTGCGTCGGGCGCGGCTCGGCTCTAAGCGACGCGGCAAATGCGCAAATCACAAAAACCGCAAAAACGGGAGAGCAAAATTTGCGAGCTAAATTTGAGTTCAAATTTGCAGTCGTACTATCCAAAGCGCCGCCGAAATTTAACCGCGCGAGCCCAAAAACCGCGTCCAAACGGCGCGAGATAGCTACGCATTTCATTGCCATAGCCCCATGCCGGCAAACCCGCCTAGCATCCTTGACGCGGCGTTCTTGCGGTCGTCCTCGATCATCTTTAGCACGTCGTTTACGGCGCTGATGAGCAAAATCTGCAAGCTCTCCTTGTCCTCTAGTAAGCTATCATCGATGCTGATATCGAGCACCTCGCCCTTGCCGTTTGCCCTGACGCTGATGAGCCCGCCGCCGCTTTTTACGCTAAATTCGCGCTTTTGACTCTCCTGCTCGATTTCTTGCGCTTTTTTTTGCGCCTCCTCGAGCATCTGCCCCATTTTTGAAAAATCTATCCCCTCAAACATAAACATCCTTTCAAATTTCGCGTTATTTTAGCCAATTTAAGCTAAATTTACTTTATTTAAAGCCTGCAATGCAAGTTTCGTTCCCGCCTTGAAATTTGCGGCGGATACGGGCGCGAGTGAGCAAATTTGAGCCCGAAAAGCCGTCAAATTTGACTATGAAATTTTGCTTTAAATGAACTGCGCTAGTTTTGATCTGTTTTGATTTACCGCAAGCGTGCCTGCGTAGTTTTCTAGGGTGGACTTTTTTGCAAATTTGAGAAATTTGCCGCAGATAATAGACGAAGTTAAGCGGCAAATCGCAGAGCTAAAAGAGCATTTAAGGTAGTGCGGGCGCGGCGGGCGCTAAATTTAGATCATTTCGGCAAATTTAAAAGCCACACGTAAAGCGAGACAAAATAAACTATCGAAAGCTGGAGCCACCGGAACGAACGCACGTCAGATATCTTTAAACTCCGCCGCGACCGATTTTTCTAGATTTACCGCCTTGCCGAGGATCGTTATCGCCTTTTGCCTGCACTTGTTTACGCATCTGTAACAAATCGTGCAGCGCTCGCCGAATCTCACCTTACAGTGCGCGATTTTTATATTTTGCATCGGGCAGGATCTCGCGCACTCGCCGCATCCGCTGCAGCGCGACGTATCGAGGCTCGGTTTGCGCCTGGCAAATGGCGTTTTGTCCCAAATCTTCATCCAGAGCCGCTGTCCCAAAAGCCCCGCGATACGGCATAGCACGCCCAACCCCTCTTGCGGCGGCTTACCCGCGGCAAATGCCTCCGAGGCGCGCTGCAGCTTGGCGTTCGCCTCCTTGATCAGGCGCTCGTTTTTCTGCGCCGAATAGCTAAAAATCGCCACGTCGAGGATAAACGCGGGCATTCTGATGTGTGTGCCGCCCGTTATCTTCGCGCTCGCTCGCCTTAGGATCCTAGCCGCGCAGCCCGCTCCGTCGCCGCTAAAAATCTCCATCGTAGCGATGATAAAGACGTTTTTGCCGCGGAAATTCGCGCTGTTCTCGCAAATGAACTCGCGCACGATCTGCGGCAGGTCGCTAAAGTAAACGGGATAGGCGAGGATCACGTCATCGTGGTGCTTTAGTAGCTCGCCGCAGGCCTCGTCCTCGATCGAAACCGCGGGGATATCGCTGCCCAGACGCTCTATAAATCTCTCCACGCAATGCTTCGTGTTGCCCGTGGAGCTAAAATAAATCGCTATCATTTTGCGAATCCTTTTAAATTCAGGCGCAAAATTTTACCCATTTTTGCCAAATTTTGCCAACCGAGTCAAATTTAACGCTAAACGCTAGCAAATTTAAATAAATTGATATTTGGCGATTCGCCTTTTGTCTGCTTGCAAATAACCGTCGCGCCCGCACTAGCCTAAATTTTACCGCAAATTTGACCAGGCGTCACAAAACGTAAATTTAAACGGTTCTGTGCAAGAAGCGCCAAATTTGGCTATATGTTATTTTACGATCTCGTTTTTCGCGTTTACCTGCACGATTTTTGGCTCGAAATCTCTCGCTTTTTTGGCGCTCATCTGAGCATAGGCCACGATGATAACGACGTCGTCGACGCAGACTTTGCGCGCAGCCGCGCCGTTTAGGCAGATCTCGCCCTTTTTCTCGCCGCGGATCACGTATGTAGCGAAGCGCTCGCCGTTATTGACGTTTAGGATTTCGACTTTTTGGTACTCGCAAAGCCCCGCAGCCTCGATGAGCTCGGGTCCGATCGTGACTGAGCCTACGTAGTTTAGGTTGGCGTCCGTCACGCGCGCGCGGTGGATTTTGCTTGATAAAATTTCGATTTTCATCGGTCGTCCTTTGTGCTTTTTGAGAAAATTATACTATAAATTTAGCCGCAGCGATTCGTTTTTGCTTGCTTAACGCGACAAAATTCGGAGTTAAATTTGTGATTAAATTTGAAATTAGCAGCGTTTAGATGAGCGGCAAATTTGACGCCGCTCGGCAGTAAAATAGAAATTTAGACACAAACAAAGGCAAATTTTACTCAAATTTACCGTTGTCTGGTGCCGTTTTATATATAAATTTAGGCGTGAGTGTCCAAAAGTTCGCGCACGACATCTTTGTCGCTAAACGGATACTTTACGCCTTTGATCTCTTGGTAGGTTTCGTCGCCTTTGCCCAAAATCACCAAAATTTCATCCCGCGCGAGGCTTTCAAGCGCGTATTTTATCGCATCTTTGCGGTTTGCGATACATTTTACGCCCTCGTTCATATCTAGGCCGCCGCAGATCTCAGCGATGATGCTTTCAGGCTCCTCGCTGCGGGGATTGTCGCTGGTGACGACGAGTCTGTGCGCGTATTTTTGCGCGGTTGCGCCCATTTTTGGGCGTTTGGTGCGGTCTCTATCGCCGCCGGCGCCAAAAACCGCGACGATCTTGCGATGACGCAGCGCGTTTAGCACCTTTTCGATGCCGTCTGGCGTGTGCGCAAAGTCCACGATCACGAGCGGCTCGCGACTAACGACCTCCATGCGCCCCTCGACGCCGTCAAATTTCGACGCCGCGTGCGCGATCTGCTCTAGCGGCCTATCCGTCAGCGTCGCTACGCAAGAGACGGCTGCGATTAAGTTATAGAGGTTAAATTCGCCGTGCAAATTTGAGCTTAGCGCCACTTGCCCGCGCGGAGTTTTTAGCGCCGCGTGTATGCCGCCTTCTAGCGAATACTCGCCTGGCGCAAAGTCCGCGCCCGCATGAAGCGCATAAGTTAGGGCGTTTGCGGGGTTAAATTTGATTCCACCCTGGTCGTCTATATTTATAAGCTTTGGTGCGTCATCCGCGAAAAACTCGCTCTTTACCCGCGCGTACTCCTCAAACGTGCCATGGTAGTCAAGGTGGTCCTGGGTCAAATTCGTAAAAATTTTCATCGCGAATTCCAGACTCTCGATACGTTTTTGCGCGATGGCGTGCGAGCTGGCCTCCATCACGAAGTACTCACAGCCCCGCTCGCTAGCGGCTTTGAGGTAGCTAAGCGTGCGTAAAATTTCGCTCGTCGTTAGCGCCTTATCGTCGATGCGTTCATTGTTTATAAAAGCGCCGCGAGTGCCGCACAGACCGCATCCGTAGCCTAAATTTAACAGCGTAGCGCAGATAACCGCCGCGGTCGTGGTCTTGCCGTTCGTGCCCGTGATGCCGATGATTTTGATACCCTCGTCGATGCCTAGCAGATGCTTGCATTCACTCAAGTTTATGATTTTAGCACCCTTCGCCTCGGCGGCGGCTTCAAATTTGGCGTTCATCGCCGTCTTTACGAAATAGCAACCCGCTTCGCATTCGTTTGAGTTGTCGGTGATGAAGCCTTCTTTAACGTAAATTTTCACTTTCGACCTTTTCGTTGATTTCGCGAGCCAGTGCGCTTAGCCGTTCGTCGCCGGCAAACATCACGGCTGCGGTCTCGATGTAGTTTAGCCCCATTTCGATGAAGCCGTTTTTGATAAGATTTTGTAAAAACTCGAGAAAATCGTCGCGGTTATCGATCATCACGCGCGTGGAAAACATGATGTCCTCAAAAGTACTTTTAAATCCGCCTCGCCTAACAGCGTCCATAAAATCGGCGTAGCTGATCGCATTTTGCTCCTCAAGACTCTCGTCGTCACTAAATTTCGCCTCAAGTGCGCCTAAAATTTCCTCTAGCTCATCGGGGCTCATACCGAGCTTATCTTTTAGCTTAAATATCTCAAAAAGCGTCATCGCCTCGTCGCGGCGAGTCTTGGCGAGCGAACAAAGCATGATAAGGAAAAGCAGCTTTTTGTCGGGCTTCTTGTCGTAGGCGAGCGAGAAATAGCTCGCAGCGGCGTCAAAATCGCCCTTGTTAAACGCTTTTAGCCCCGCCTTTTTGTAATCAATCAAATTTAACTTCCTCGCCGATAGGGATGTTTACGACGCTAAGTTCCGGGTGGATGTCCGTACGTAACTGGCGTTCGATACCATATTTTAGCGTAGTAGTGCTAGCCGCGCAGCCGTGGCAGTGGCCGGTGAGGCGGACGTAAATTTTGCCGTTTTTAATGCCTAGCAGCTCCATGCCTCCGCCGTCGTTTTCAAGCATAGGCAAAACCTTTTGCAGGCTGGCTTTTACGGGCTTTAAAAGCTCTTCGTCGGTAAATGGGATCATTTTTAACCTTTTTAAATTTTTGAGATATTATAGCAGATAAAATTTTAAATACGCTATGAGTTTGGCGTTTTGGCCGCTATTTTTGACTTGGATAAATTTGGAATTTGAGGCGATTCTATATGTTGATAAGTCAAATATAAAAGATACTAGCAGCTCTTTAAGGATGAAAACGTACGGTAGTAGCAGGGGCGTAATCTGTAATTCAAAACTCGAAATACCTGTAATTAATATTCCAAATGTTGTTTGCAGACATGCATAAATTTTATATGGCAAGCGTCTATCGTACAAGCAAATCTTTTGAAAGCAAATTTGCACCTCAAACTGCGACAGAAATCAGAATAAAACTAGCTACAAATTTTATTATTTTCCGCCTATATGCAAAATTGCGAACAATGCAACAGATGGACAAATAAAAATAATTGAGATGAAAGACTAAAGGGACTTTGAGGTAACTAAAATATGTAAATTTAAAAAGAAAAAGAGAGCCAAAGCTCTCTAAAAATTATTCTTTGATTAGCTCGATATAAGCCATCTCAGCAGCATCGCCTCGGCGAACGCGAGTCTTAACGATGCGCGTATATCCACCGTTTTTGCCTACGAATTTTGGAGCTAGCTCGGTTACTAGTTTATTCGTAGTTTCTTTATCTTGCAAGCTTGCAAAAACTGCTCTGTGGGCGTTGCTGTCGCCTTTTCTAGCTCTAGTGATTAGCTTTTCGATATAACTTCTCAACTCTTTTGCCTTAGGCAAGGTCGTCTCTATCTTTTCGCTTTTGATGATAGCGATAGCTAAATTTTTAAGTAGAGCCGAACGGTGAGCCGACGTCCTACCTAGTTTTCTGTATCCGTGACCGTGTCTCATTTATCTTCCTTTTACTCTTTTGCACTCATTTGTGATTTTAGGTCGGCGATTTTTTTCTTGAGTTGCTCTTTGCCGCCGCCTAGGTCGCCGCCGACCGGATATCCGATCTCTTGCATAACGGCTTTGATCTCGTCGAGAGATTTTTTACCTAAATTTTTAAGCTCTTTTAGCTCGTTTTCATCCATCAAAGCAAGCTCGCCGATAAATCTAATCTCAGCTTTATCAAGGCAGTTGAAGCTTCTAGCGCTCAAATTTAACTCTTCTACGCTTTGTAATAACTTCGCATGCTCGCTGCCTGAAGTTTGAGCGTTTAAGCCTGCAGAAACATCGATATTTAAAACACCTTTAAACACCGACATCTGCTGATACATCGCCTCGATCGCGTGTTTAAACGCCTCAATCGCGCCCACTTGTCCGTCCGTCGTAACTGTGAAAATAATCTTCTCGTAGTCAGGGTTATCCTCAACCAGGACATTTTCCAGCTCATAAACAGCTTTTTTAACAGGCGTAAAGAAAGCGTCGAGAGCTATGTAGCCCTCTTCGGTATTGTCTCTTATTTCTTCACTTGGGACGTATCCGATACCTTTTTGAATGATTATGGAAAATTTAAGCTCCGCATCTTCGTTTATGGTCGCAAGATAAGCATCTGGATTTACGACATCTACAACATCGTTTTTTAGATCGCCCGCTTTTATCTCTTTTGGACCTTTAAACGAATACTCAACCACTTCGCGCTCAGACTCGTTTTTTAGCTTAAAACGGATGTTTTTTAAATTTATAATAAACTGCGCTACGTCCTCGAGCATGCCTCTCATTGAATCAAATTCGTGAGATACGCCTTCTATCTTGACGCCCGTAGCCGCAAATCCAACCGTACTACTATATAAAAGTCGTCTTAGCGGATGAGCCAAAGTAACAGCATAGCCCGTCTCAAACGGATACGCGGTTATTCTGGCGACATTCTCGCTTATACTCTCTACTGAAATTTCGGTAGGCATATAAGCTGATGTGGTAATTTTTCTCATCGTTATACCCCTTATTATTTCGAATAAAGCTCTACTATGAATCTTTCCTCGACAGGAATGACGACTTCTTCCCTTTCCGGAGTTCTTGTGAAAATTCCGAATTTTTTATCTTTTTCAACGTCAACCCAAGCTACGATGCCAGTTTGTGCCGTAAGGTCGATCGCGCGAACGATTTGCGGATTGTTTTTAGATTTTTCGATAACCTCTACTTTAGCACCCGCTTGAACTCTGTAAGAAGGAATATCCACTCTCTTGCCGTTTACCAAAATATGTCCGTGAGTAACTAGCTGGCGAGCAAAGCGGCGAGTCGTCGCAAAGCCCATTCTGTAAACTACGTTATCTAGTCTTTGTTCCAAAAGCTGCACCAAAAGCGCACCGGTATTTCCTTCGCGACGAGCAGCCTCTTGGAATAAGCGACGGAATTGCTTTTCGCTAATGCCGTACATAAATTTAGCTTTTTGTTTTTCGCGAAGCTGTAATCCGTATTCGCTTATCTTGCTTCTTCTTTGTCCGTGTTGTCCCGGAGCGTAAGGTCTTTTGTCAAGCGCACTTTTACCTGCCAAGCGACGCTCGCCTTTTAGCGCCAAACTAACGCCAAGTCTTCTTTCTAATTTTTCAACGGGTCCTCTATATCTAGCCATAATAATTCTCCTAATTTTCTAATTATACGCGGCGGCGTTTCGGCGGTCTGCAACCATTATGCGGAAGCGGAGTTATATCTTTTAAAAACGTTACTTTTATGCCCTCTACCGCGCCTACGCTCTTGACTGCGGTCTCTCTGCCGCTGCCAGGACCTTGTACTTTGATGCCTACTTCTTTTATGCCGTGCTCTTTTGCTTTAGTTAGAGCGTCTTCGACTGCTTGTTGGGCTGCGTAAGGAGTTGATTTTTTACTTCCTTTAAAGCCTAGACCGCCAGCACTGCTCCAAGCGATAGCATTTCCCATCTCATCGGTAACCGTTACCATCGTATTGTTAAAAGTCGCGCTTATATAAACGATACCTTTAGCTATACTTTTTCTTACAATTTTCTTTTTAACTACTTTTCTTTTTGCCATCGCTTATCCTTATTTAGTCGCAGCGCCGACTGTTTTGCGCTTGCCTTTTCTAGTTCTAGCGTTTGTTTTAGTCTTTTGACCGCGCACCGGAAGACCTTTTCTGTGTCTTAGACCGCGGTAGCTTCCTAAGTCCATAAGAGCCTTGATATCCATAGCAACGCTTTTTCTAAGGTCACCCTCAACCACGTGGTTCTCTTGGATCTCTTTGCGGATAGCCGCAGCTTCATCTTCGGTTAGGTCGCTTACTCTTTTATCGTAAGAAATTTTGGTAGCGTCCAAAATTTGACGAGATTTGTGAAGACCGATACCGTAAATATAGGTCAAACCATATTCAATTCTCTTTTTCTTTGGTAAATCCACACCTGCGATACGTGCCATGCTTTATCCTTGTCTTTGTTTATGTTTTGGATTTTCGCAGATTATGCGAACTACGCCTTGGCGCTTGACAATTTTGCACTTGTCACACATCTTCTTTACAGAAGGACGAACTTTCATTCTAGTCTCCTAAAAATTTATTCCACTTTTAGGCTGCATCAGGTTTAACGAAATTTTAAACCAACTATTTTCAAAACAAGTGGTGGGCTTTGAAAACAATTCTTCATACAGCAATTTGTCGCAAAGGGCTGAGTATAGCCAAATTTAGCTTTTAATTTACTTATGTCGGTAAATTATCCTACCCTTATCCAGACTGTAAGGCGTTAGCTCCACCTTTACGCGGTCTCCAGGCATTATTTTTATATAATGCATCCTCATCTTGCCCGCAATATGACACAAAATCACGTGTTTGTTGTCGAGCTCGACCTTAAACGTCGCGTTTGGCAGCGCCTCGATGACGTTGCCGTCGATCTCTATGACGTCGTCTTTTGCCACTTAACTCCTTTTTGTTAAATTTACTTTCGCCGTTTGGCAGAAATTTGGATTTAAAATTTTAACTCACCACAAATTAAAATTTTAAAATTTACAAGTCGCGCGAACGATTTGTAAATTTTAAAATTTTACGCTAGGCTTAAGATCTCCGCACGTCCGTTTACGACTGCCATGCAGTGCTCGTAGTGACTGGTTCTTAGCCCGTCTTTGCTAGTTACTTTCCATTTGTCGTGACCGATTACGGGGGTGCCGTCTTTTTGGCAGATCATCGGCTCCACGCAAAATACCATTCCGTTTTTGATTTTTGGTCCCGATTTTGGGCTACCGCCCTCTAAATAATTTAAAATCTGCGGATCTTCGTGCGGGCGCCTGCCGATGCCGTGACCGCAAAATCCGGTTAGCGGAACAAATCCGCGAGCTCTTATAAATTTCTCGATTTCAAAACTAAGCTCTTTAAAGTGCATTCCCGCTTTTACGGTATCTATCGCAAAATATAACGCATCTTTAGCGCAAGCGATTAGTTTTTCGTCCTCGCGCGAAATTTGACCTACGCCCCAGGTCCTAGCCGAGTCGCCGAAATATCCGTTCAAATTTGAGCCGATATCGACGCTTACGATGTCGCCTTCTTGCAGTTTGTATTCGTTCGGGATTCCGTGGATGACTACTTCGTTTACGCTGATACAAGCGGCGTTTGGAAAGCCGTAAAGCCCCTTAAATGCCGGCTTTGCGCCTGCGGACCTTATCATATCCTCGCAAATTTTATCTATTTCGAGCAGTGAGATGCCGGGCTTGATCACGCTTTCTACGTAGTCGAGGGTTTGAGCGACGATTTTATTCGCCGCTCGCATCTTCTCTATGTCGTTTGGCTGCATGATGGTTATAGCCATTACAAGCCTACCGCACTTAGAGTTTGATATTTATTCATATAAATTTGAGCTTCTATCCTTCGCATCGTATCAAGCGCGACAGAAACTACGATCAGTACCGACGTACCGCCGAAATAAAACGGAACGCCCATAAATTTAACGAGCACCCAAGGCAGAGTCGAGATAAGTCCAAGATAAATCGCTCCGCTAAAAGTTAGCCTCGATGCGACTTCGTTTAGATAGCCTGCAGTGCCCTCGCCCGGTCTAATACCCGGGATAAATCCGCCCTGTCTTTTTAAATTTTCGCTGATATCTTTTGCGTTAAACGCGATCGAAGCGTAAAAATATGCAAAAAATACAACCAGCAAGAATGTTAAAAAGTTGAAAAAATAGCTATTTGGATTTAAAAAATCGTGAATAGCTTGGATGTAAGGATTTGTACTGGCCTGCAAAATGGTGCTTGGGAACATCAAAATCGCACTGGCGAAAATCGGGGGAATAACGCCGCTTAAATTTACCTTAATAGGTATATAGTTCATGATGCGTTTGTTTTGATTTTCCATCACTACCTTACGCGAATAGCTCACCGGTACGCGTCTCTCGCCCATCTCGACGTAGATAACTATGCCTACCGTGACCAAGATAACAAGCAAAATTCCGATAACCACGAGGAAGTTCATCTCGCCCGTATTTACCAAATTTACCGTTCCGCCGATGGCTGAAGGTATGCCGCTAACGATACCAGCGAAGATAATAAGGCTGATGCCGTTGCCGATACCTCGCTGAGTGATCTGCTCGCCTATCCACATCAAAAGCATAGTTCCTGTTAGCATCGAAGCTGCCGCAATCGCGATAAATAAATTCATATCTATCATTATTGCGTCCTCTCCGCCTCTACCGTGAAGACTCTGAAGCCCCATACTAACACCAACTGCTTGAACAAGCGTGATACCGATAGTGGCATAACGGATAATCTGCATATATTTTTGCATGCCGTCGCGGTCTTTTTTCATCTTGCCCAAATTTGGGAAAGTAGCCGCTAAAAGCTCCATAATAATCGATGCTGTGATGTATGGCATAATGCCTAGAGAGATGATGCTGAGGCGCTCTGCCGCCTTACCGCTGAACATATTAAATAGTCCAAGCGCGTTTGCGGAATTCGAATCGAAGAACTCTTTAATAACATTGACGTTTACGCCAGGAACCGGCACGTATGCCAGTATCCTGTAAGCAAATAAAAATGCCAACGTGATTAAAATCTTGTTGGTCAATGTCTTATTCATTACGCACGTCCGCTAACGGTTACGTTCTCGTCTTTGATTTTCGAAGCCAAATCTTTCGCGCTCACTCCGATCAATTTGATTTTCTTGACGCTGCTTGAAATTTTATGTACGGTAGCGATAGTAGCGATAGTGATCTCGCTTAGCTCTTTTACCGCAACGATTTTTTCTACGTTGATTACGTAAGGTTTTTCAAATTTAGAAGCGAAGCCTACTTTCGGAAGGCGTCTTTGGAGCGGCTGCTGACCGCCCTCGAAGCCTCTTTTCTCGTTGTAGCCTTTTCTAGCTCTTTGACCTTTGTGTCCTTTGCCCGCGGTTTTACCTTGACCGCTACCTTGACCGCGACCTAGTCTTTTGATTTGTCTAGTCGAGCCCTCGGCAGGTTTTAAATTTTCTAGTCCCATATCTTCTCCTTAGCCTTTAAGCATGCTTAGCGCTTTTAAAGTAGCGCGAACGACGTTTGCCGAGTTGTTTGAGCCAAGCGATTTTGTTAGGATGTCCTTGATGCCCGCAAGCTCTAGAATAGGACGAGCGCTACCGCCCGCGATCACGCCCGTACCTTCGCTAGCAGGGCGAAGTAAAACGCGGCTAGCGTTAAATTTAACCTCTACGTCGTGAGGTATAGTCGAGCCTTTTCTTTTTACCTCGATGATGTTTTTAAACGCGTCGTCGACGGCTTTTCTCATAGCGTCCGGAACCTCTTTTGCTTTACCGAAGCCAAAGCCTACTAGGCCGTTTCTGTTTCCTACTACGACAAGAGCCGTAAATCTAAATCTACGACCGCCTTTTACGACCTTTGTAACGCGGCCGATATCAACCATTACTTCTTCGAATTCTTCTCTGTTATATTTTTCCATAGCGATTTTCCTTATAGTTTGATACCGTTTTCACGTAATGCGTCTGCAAAAGCCGCTATAACACCGTGATACAAATAGCCGTTTCTGTCGAATAATGCCGTTTCTATTTTTTTAGCTTTTAGAGTTTTTGCAAATTCTTTAGCCAAAGTTACGGCGCCTTCTTTGTTTGCTTTTACGCCTAGTTTTCTGCCGTCGGCTGCCGCTAGAGTTACGGCTGCTACGTCGTCGATAGCTTGAACGTAAAGAGTTCTGTTTGATTTGAAGATAGAAATTCTAGGCAATACCGCAGTGCCGGAAATTTTGGCTCTGATTCTTCTTTTTCTCTTGATTCTAAGAGCGAGTTTTCTTTTTAATACATTTGCTGTCATTATCTATCCCTTACTTCTTAGATGTCTTACCGGCTTTGCGGATGATGCGCTCTTCTACGTATTTAACGCCTTTGCCCTTATATGGTTCAGGCGGTCTGTACGCTCTGACTTGAGCTGCGATCTGACCGACCACTTGCTTATCGTCGCCTTTGATAGTTATGATATTTTTCTCTACGCTGATTTCAACGCCTTTTGGCACTTCGTGATTTATCGGGTGAGAAAATCCTAAAGTAAGCTCAAGTACTTGGCCTTTAGCTGCGGCTTTGTAACCGACGCCGTTTATCTCAAGCTGGCGAACAAAACCTTTTGTGATGCCGATGACGATATTGTTTGCAAGCGCTCTATAAGTGCCCCAGTAGGCTCTATCTTGTCTCTCGTCGCTCTTTGGAGAAAATACTATGTGAGCATCTTCGACTTTAACGTCTACGTGCCCTTTTGTGTCAAGCTCTTTTAAATGAGCGCCTTTTTTAAATTTAAGGACGTTGCCTTCTACGCTGACTTCTACTCCGCTTGGAATAGCTATCGGCTGTTTTCCTATACGTGACATTTTTTTCCTTTTTACTTGTCTAGGGTATGTCTACTTTTACGAATGGATACCGCAATACCATAAAAATAGAAATGAATCGAAGCGATAAAAAACCGCCTCAAACACTTTAATTTTCTCGTCAAATTTGACTTACTTTTTTTGGGATCTACTTCCTAAAATTTGCCGTCAAATTTGACATCGTCGTTTTTTAAATTTAGCTTTGGCAAAATTTGGATAAATTTGCAAGCCGAGCTAAATTTGGGAACTCTCTTAAATTTGAGCTTCCAATTTTAAATTTTATAAATTTGACGGCGGAAGTTTTTCGTAAATTTTAATAAACTACGAAAAGATGCCTAGTCAAATTTCATTTCAAAGATTCAAAAACGATGCCCTGCTGTAAATCCAGCAAGCTCACCGCTTCAAGCTTCTTTTTAAGGTAATCTAAAACGCTACCCGTAGCGTTTTAGACAATTACCACACAGAGCAGAGGATTTCGCCGCCTACGCCAGCTTTGTGAGCGTCTTCGTTACTTAAAACGCCCTTGCTGGTGCTAACGATGATCGTTCCGTAGCCGTTTTTAAATTTCTTGATCTCGTCTTTTCCCTTATAAACGCGGCGACCCGGGCTTGATACGCGCTTAAGCTCGTTAATCACGCTTCTACCGTGCTCGTCGTATTTTAGAACTACGTTTATAAATTTCTTTTTATCTTCTTCTACGACGTTGTAGCTCTCGATATAGCCTTTAGCCGCAAGGATAGATAAAGTAGCCTCGACGACGTTTGAATGAAGAAGCTTCGTAGTCTCGAGTCTTCTCATTGCGGCGTTTCTAATGCGAGTTAGTCCGTCTGAAATTAAGTCGTTTAACATTTCTCTTCCTTACCAGCTTGCTTTTTTTAGACCCGGGATTAGTCCCTCGTTAGCCATTTTTCTTAGGCATACGCGGCAAATTCCAAAATCTTTATAAACCGAATGCGGACGTCCGCAAATTTGGCATCTCGTATAGCCGCGAACCGTAAATTTAGGCTTTCTGGCAGCCTTTGCTATCATTGATTTTTTCGCCATATTACTTTCCTTTCGCAAACGGCAAACCAAATAGCTCAAGCAATTTGAATGCCTCTTTGTCGCTGTTTGTCGTCGTGACTATAACTATATTCATACCGTGAGTGCGTAAAATCTTATCATACTCAACCTCTGGGAACATTAGCTGCTCGTTAAGGCCGAAGTTATAGTTTCCGCGTCCATCAAAACCGTCTTTCGGAAGACCTCTAAAGTCCTTAACTCTCGGTAGCGCGATAGAGATTAGTTTGTCTAAAAACGCAAACATATTCTCTTTTCTAAGCGTTACTTTTACGCCGACAGGGAAACCCTCGCGCACTTTAAAGCCGGCAACCGATTTTTTAGCATCGGTAACTACGGCTTTTTGTCCGGCGATTAGCGAAATAGTATCAGCAATGTTTTGAAGTTGCTTTTGATCTTTAGCAGATTCGCCAGCGCCTACGCTTATCACAATCTTTTCGATCGCAGGGATTAGCATAGGATTTTTGATGTCGAATTCTTTAGCCAAAGCAGGCTTTACGACCTCGTTATATTTAGCTTTTAATCTATTCATTTTCAGCCCTCAACTTTTGCAACGTTTGAGATATCAATAGGCATCTCTTTATTGATAAAGCCGCCGTTTGGGGTCTTTTCGCTAGGTTTTATAGCTTTTTTAGCTACCTTGCAGCCCTCGACGATGACTTGTCCTTTTTTGGCTAGGACGGATAAAATTTTACCTGTTTTACCTTTGTCGTCGCCTGCGATGATCTTAACGGTATCGCCTTTTTTTACTTTAAATTTAACGTTAGCCATTATAACACCTCCGGAGCAAGCGAAACGATTTTCATAAAGTTAGCGTATCTAACCTCACGGCCGACCGGTCCAAAGATACGAGTACCGATAGGCTCGCGTTTGTTATCTAGGATGACGGCTGCGTTTTCGTCAAAGCGGATTAGAGAGCCGTTATCTCTTTGAACCTCTTTTTTAGTTCTAACGACGACCGCTTTTACCACTTGACCCTTTTTAATCTTACCGTTTGGAAGCGCCTTTTTGACTGAGCAGATGATAACGTCGCCAAGCGTCGCGTATCTTCTCTTGCTGCCGCCCAAAACTTTAATACACATTAGCTCTTTCGCGCCGCTGTTGTCGGCGACCGTAAGCCTCGTAAAAGATTGTATCATTACTCAACCCCCGTCGCTAAAATAGTCTTTAAGCGGAAAGATTTTCTCGCGCTTAGCGGTCTGCATTCGATAGCCACGACCGTATCGCCCGCTTTTGTCTCGTTCTTTTCGTCGTGAATCATATATTTTTTAAAGCGTTTTACGAATTTGTGGTATCTTGGGTGCATAACGCGTCTCTCAACCAAAATCGTAGCCGTCTTATCGCCGGCCTTTTGTAAAACGACACCTTGAATTTCTCTTTTTAATGCCATTTCTCACCCCTTACTTTGAAGCGCTAATTGCAGTGTTGATTTGCGCTATTTCCTTGCGGACGGCGCTAATCTCGTTAGGGTTGCTTAGCTGCATAGTTTTTAGCTTTTGTCTTAAAGTAAATAAAAGCACCTTTTTCTCTTTCAATAACGCGTTAAGTTCTGCAACGCTTTTGTCTTTAATATCAGTATATTTCATTTTCACTCTCTCGCGTTACGATTTTAGTCTTAAACGGAAGTTTGTGGATAGCTAGAGTTAGAGCTTCACGCGCTAATTCCTCATCTACACCAGCCATTTCGACTATTATACGACCTGGTTTTATATTCATAACCCACTCTTCGACTCCGGCTTTACCTTTACCCATACGAGTTTGTAGAGGCTTTTTGGTTAACGGCTTATCTGGGAAAACTCTGATCCAAGTTTTAGCCTGGCGTTTTACGTGGCGGGTTAGAGCCACACGAGCCGCTTCGATCTGGCGCGAATTTACACGGCCTGCTTCTATGGCTTTTATTCCGATCTCGCCCATAGCAAGATCGGCGCCGCGAGTAGCTTTACCGCGGTTTCTGCCTTTCATCTGTTTGCGAAATTTAGTTCGTTTTGGCATCAACATGATTATTTACCTCTTCTTGCTCTGCGCGGTTTTTTATCGGCTTTTTCTTCTTCGTTCTTTTCAGGTTGAACGCCTTTTTGAAGAACCTCGCCTTTAAATATCCACACTTTTATACCTATGTTTCCATAAGTCGTATGCGCTTCGGCAACGCCGTAATCGATCTTAGCTCTTAGGGTGTGAAGCGGAACGCGACCCTCTAAGTACCACTCGGTTCTAGCGATCTCAGCGCCGCCAAGACGTCCTGCAACTGAAATTTTGATACCTTTAGCGCCTGATTTTTGAGCGCCTTGGATAACTTTTTTCATCGCGCGTCTAAATGCAACGCGTTTTTCAAGCTGCATTGCTACGTTTTCCGCAGCTAGCTGAGCCGAAGCTTGAGCTTTTCTTTCTTCTTTGATATTTACGTTTACCTCTTTATTGATCAGCTTTTGGATATCCTCTTTAAGCTTCTCTACGTCAGAGCCCTTTTTGCCGATGATAATACCAGGGCGAGCTGCTACGACGGTTACGCGAATTTTCTTAGCGGTTCTCTCGATCAAAATTTGAGAAACGCCCGCGTAGTAAAGTTTCTTTTTCAAGAAAGCGCGAATTTTGTAGTCTTCGCCGATATTTTCAGCCAAAGTTCCTTTAGCAGGAAACCATCTTGACTCCCAGTTGCGGTTTATTCCTAGTCTTAGACCTATCGGATTTACTTTCTGACCCATATTACGCTTCCTTCTTTTCAGGTTTAGATACTTCTACTAAGATATGAGAAGTCGGTTTGCGGATTCTGCTTGCGCTTCCTCTCGCTCGCGGTCTAAATCTTTTTAATACTGGGCCCGCATCCACGCGGCAGCTTGTCACGATAACCTCTTCAGGCTCGAATCCGCCGTTAGCTACAGCCGAGCTGATAGCCGTAGCGATAAATTTGGCGCCGCGGTTTGGCATAAAGCTAAGGCTAGCTAGTGCAAATTCGGCGTTCATGCCTTGTACTTCTCTTGCGATTAGTCTGGCTTTAGTCGGAGATAATCTTACGAATTTAATAATTGATTTGCTCATCTTATCCCCTTACTTACCGATTTTCTTTTGCACTGAGCCTTTGTGACCCTTAAATGTGCGCGTAGGAGCAAATTCGCCTAGTTTATATCCGATGTGGTTTTCCGTAACGTATACTGGAATGAAACTCTTGCCGTTATGAACGTTAAACGTTAGGCCTATCATTTCAGGCACTATCGTGCTGCGTCTAGACCATGTTTTTATCGGCTTGTTGTCGTTAGCTTTTTTAGCGGCAACGACTTTTTTCATTACATGCTCATCGACAAAAGGTCCTTTTTTGAGTGATCTTGCCATCTCTATTTACCTTTCCTTCTTGAAATTATAAGCTTATCGCTAGCCTTTTTGCGGCGAGTCTTAGCACCTTTAGTCGGTTTACCCCATGGAGTAACAGGATGACGGCCAGAGTTTTTCTTGCCCTCACCACCGCCGTGTGGGTGATCTACTGGGTTCATCGCAGAACCGCGAGTTTGAGGACGGATACCTCTGTGGCGATTACGTCCGGCTTTACCGATAGTTACGTTCGCCCAGTCTTCGTTACCTACTACGCCGATACTAGCCATGCACTCTGCGAGTACTTGTCTCATCTCGCCGCTTGGCAAGCGAAGCATTACATATTTTTCCTCTTTACCCATTAGCTGAGCGTAACCGCCGGCTGAACGAGCCATCTGAGCGCCCTTGCCAGGTTTTAGCTCCACGTTGTGCACGATAGTACCAACCGGGATGTTTCTTAGTTTCATCGCGTTGCCAGGTTTTATGTCTAGACCTGCTTCGGCTGCTGCTACGATATCGCCAACGTTTAGTCCGTTTGGTCTGATGATGTAGCGTTTTTCGCCGTCTTTATAAGCGATAAGCGCGATGCGGCAGTTTCTGTTCGGATCGTACTCGATAGCTTCAACTTTACCTTCGATACCGAATTTGCGGCGTTTAAAGTCGATGATTCTATAAAGCTTCTTCGCTCCGCCTTCTTTATGTCTAGAAGTTATTCTACCATTGCTATTTCTACCGCCGCTTACAGGGATCTTTACAAGCAGGCTTCTCACGCTAGGTTTAGCAGTGATATCCTCGCTCGATAGGCCCGTCATAAATCTGCGGCTAGGTGTATAAGGTTTATAGGTTTTTATCGCCATCTTACGCCTCCGTGTTTTCTAGGCTTGAGCCTTCAGGCAACTGAACGTAAAATTTCTTTATCTCGTTGCGTTGTCCTTCTCTTCCTTTGAAACGCTTAACTTTTCCGTCGATTCTAAGCGAATTTACGCGAAGCGGCGTTACCCCAAAATATTCTTTCAAAATTTCTTTCAGCCTATTTTTAGTCATCTTAGGCGAAGTTTGTATAACGACCACGCCTTGCTCTTGAAGACCGAGAGTTTTTTCCGTATATAAAATCGTTTTGATATCAGTTATATCTGCCATTTCAGCCCTCTTTTATTATAGTTTCAAGTGCGGCCTTCTCGATAACGACGGCACCGTAAGTCGCCACTAAGTAAGCGTTTATCTCGCTCGCATCGATTAGATAGCAGTTTGATAGATTTCTAAACGCCAATAGTGTGTTGTCGTCAAGCAGATCTTTTACGACCAAAGCGTCTCTCAAATTTAACGCGCTGATTATTTTAGCCGCGTCTTTAGTCTTGCCGCTTGCAATCTCTATACTATCTACCGCGAAAATTTTACCCGCGTTAGCTTTTTCGTTTAGCGCGAACTCAAGCGCCAATCTTTTTTGCTTTTTATTGACCTTTTGAAAATAGTTTCGCTCGTTGCTCGGACCAAACGCCACTGCGCCGCCTACCCAGACGTTAGTTCTGGTTGAACCCGCTCTAGCGCCGCCGCGACCTTTTTGTCTCCACGGTTTTTTACCGCCGCCGCTTACAAAAGCCCTGGTTTTGGTGTGAGCCGAATTTGAACGCATACCGGACAAATAAGACTTAACGTAAAGATATAGGTTGTGCGGGTTGATCTCAGCGTAATTAGCCGGTAGGTCAAGCTCGCTAGCTTTTTCAAATTTTTCGTTTAATACGCAAACTTTACTCATTTTACTATCCTTATTCTGCCCATTGCGCCGTTATAGCCAGCGACGCTACCTTTTAAAACCAAAATTCCGTTTTCGGCGTCAAAGCTTACGATCTCGTTTTTAACGGTAACTTTTTCGTTTCCGGTGTGTCCGGCCATCTTCATACCAGGCTGAACGCGTCCCGGCCACTCGCGGTTACCGATAGAGCCGTGTCTTTTGTGGAAGCGAGAACCGTGACTTTTCGGACCGCCGCCAAAGCCGTGTCTTTTCACGACGCCTTGATAGCCTTTACCTTTTGAGCTGAAGCTAACTTTTAAAATTTTAGCCGAGCTAAGCGGACTAAAATCAAGATCGCCCGCCTCTTTATTGGCGACTTGCAGGGTTGCGAATTTATTAAATTCCGCCGTTAGGCTATATTTTTTTTGCTGACCCTCTATGGCTTTATTTTTTGCTTTACCTTTAGCATAAGCTACTATCGCGCTACCGCATTCGCTCACTTCGCAAACTTTAGCGTTTACGACCTTTAGAAGCGTAACAGGGATGCTCGGGTTGTTTACCGTTCTGCTCATGCCTATTTTTTCTACGATATATTCCATCTTTCACCTCGCCTTTATTTACCCATCGCGCGGACTTCGACGTTAACCTCAGGGGCTAAGTCAAGCTTTGTTAGCGAGTCGACGGTATCGGGCGTAGCCGCTACGATATCTAGCATTCTAGCGTGAATTCTCATTTCAAACTGCTCGCGTGAGTCTTTGTTGATGTGTGGTGATTTTAAGACCGTGTAGCGTTTGATCTTCGTAGGCATCGGCACCGGACCTCTGACGTCGGCGCCCGTTCGTTTGACAGCTTCTACTATGGCTGCAACTGTGCGGTCGAGAACTCTATGGTCATAAGCTTTAAGCTTAAGCCTGATTCTTTCCATGTTTCTTTCCTTTGAATAGAACTTGTCGCAAACATACGACACTTCTTACTTGTGTAAGAGACTCGGATTTTATCCAAATGGCTTTTTAAAGTCAATATTTTGAACAAATTTCGTGAAATTTAATAAAATTATTTCCTTTTTATAAGGAAGATTTTGTAAATTTGGCTGAAAATTTGAGGCGAAATATTTAAATTTGGTTTGGGATAAATTTGGACAGTTTAAAGTCATGTCCAAATTTTAAAAATCACCTTGAGCCTTGTTTTAAAAGCTCGTACATTGCGCAGGTTAGTTGCCAAAGTTTAACGCCTCCTTCAAAAGATTGAACAACATTGTCGGTAGCCCCGGCAGCGCATGCTCTTTGATAATATTTCATTGCGTCGTTTTTCTCATTTATTTTTAAATATACATCGCCCAAAAAGCTGCAAGCAGTAAAATCCGGCGTGATGTCGCAACTTTTTTAACACGCCCAAATCCCTCCAAAAACGCTTGCTTCTCATTTATGCCTGAAACATGCTTATTGATATACAAAAATCCAAGATTTCTACAACCGAGCGCGTCGTTTCCGATGTCGCAAGACTTAGTATATAACTCAAATGCTTTTTTGTAGTCTTGCTTTACGCCCTTTTCGTTGTCATACATAGAGCCCAGATTATTACACGGTCTGTAGTTTCCATTATCGCAGCCCTTTTTATAAAATTTCATCGCCTTGCCGTAGTCTTGCTTTACCCCGTACACCTCAAAGGCAAAATCATAAACTCCGCCCGCCACGCCGCACGCCATCTCGTCTCCGGTATTACACTTGTTTTCATAGTCCTTTAGTATATTTGCCATCGGATTATCTATCGCCAAAGCGCTTATTAACATTAGACCAAAAACTGTAATTTTTTTCATAATATCCGCCTTTCAAATAAAAATTTAACGCATTCTACCCCCCCCCCCTTAAAAATCGTTAAATTTGCCCTTGTTTTTTGGCGTCAAATTTTAATTAGCTTCCTCTTTACAAGGAAATTTCGCTATAATTTTCCAAATTTTAAAGGCTAAAAATGCAAACCCTAAGCGCGCTTTATCAAAACCCGCCCAAAAATATCAAATTTATAAATAGAAAATTTGAAATCGTCGCACCCAAAACGCTGATAAAAGGCGGTATAGGAAGCGGCAAAACCTCGCTGATCGCTGGCTTTTTGTCGGCATTTGAGAGCAAAGAGTTTTTGTACGTAAATTTAGGTGACCTTCGTATAGACGCGGATGATATTTTGTCAAATTTGCCCGAGTTTTTACGCCAAAATCCGCAGATAAAAATTCTAGCGATAGATGATTTCGAGCAGAGATTTCAGGAAAAATTTGAGCCGATTTTGCAGCTAAATTTATCAAATTTTGTCGTCGCTTCACGATTTAGGGACGTAAATTTAAGCGGATTTAGCGAGCTAAATTTGGATTTTTTAGACTACGAGGAATTTATCGCTTTTTTTTCGAAAAAGATCGATCCAGAAACGCTTTTTAGCCACTTTTTGCTTCATGGCAGAAGCCCTGCGTCGGCCTTTTATGACGCCGAAAACGTCGCGGCAAATCTACAAACTGCGCTAAAATCGTCGCTATCAGCCACGCAGCTGGCCGTACTAAAAGAGTGTGCGAAAGCTCAGGCGCAAAACGTGAGCGTTTTTGAGATTTTTAGCACGCTAAAATCCGCCCGCAAAATCTCAAAAGATAGCGTCTACGGCGCGCTTAGCGAGCTTGAAAATATGAGCGCGGTTAGCCTGGTAGAGAAATTTAACGAGCCAAATGCCGCAAAGAGGCTTTATTTTAACGACTTTGCGTCTAAAAGCGCACTAAGTCTAAAAAAGGACTTCGCTAAAAATTTTAACAACACGGTTTTTTGCGAGCTGGCCAAATTTAACGAGCAGATTTTTTATACAAAAGAGCTTGATTTTTTCCTGCCAAAAAGGAAACTTGCTATCATTTGTTCGCCTTTTAGCGATGCGGATTTGGTCTTTTTAAAATTTAAAAAACTGCACGCAAATTTAAAAAATTTAGGTATAAATAGGCTACAAGCAATCAGCGTGGCAAACTCGGGCGAGACGAGTATAGAGGGTATAAAGTGCGAGGTCGCGCCGTTTTCGCGCTGGGCACTGGGTATATAAGGAGCGGTTATGAGAGCGGTTGCGGCGATATTTTTAGCCTGCGTTTTGGCGCTAGGCTATGAGATCAGACACGAAAACGAGGGCAAAATTTATAAATTTGCAGGCGAAGCGGACGGGAGTAAATTTGAGCTCTACATCAGCGAGCTTGAGGCCGAGTTTGAAAATTTTAGCGACAAGGGCGTCGTTTCACCGCCCAAATTTCAAGGTCACGCATTTTTTGAGGGCGCTAGATACGACTTCAGTAAAGGCAGCATCGAAAGATCGGGCGCCGATATAACGGCCGTAAACGCGGTCACCGAGTGGCTAAATCTAAGCGTGAAAGCGGATAACGGCGAACTAACGGGCAAATTAGCGATCAGAGGCAAGGCACGAAAAGTCGTGATAAAGCAGGTCGCGAGCTATGATTTTGCCGCGCTCGGGCTGCAAGAGATAGGGCGAGACGCAGCGCGGTTTGAAGCCGTAGCGAGTGACTTTTACTCGCCTAAATTTGCACAAAATAACAAAAAATCTCTCGCCGCAAAGCTTGAAAATTTTAAATCGGCATGGCTCAAAGACCCCTCAAACAGCGCCGCAAACGCGCTAAATAATCTCGAGTATCAAAACAGCAAAATAAGAAGCGTCTGCGAACTAGGCGCAAGCGGAAAAGTCTGCAAAACCGTCTGGCTAAAAAACCTAAAAAAGATAAATTTAAGCGACGTTTTTAAGGATCTAAACGACGCAAATTTAGCGGCGATATTCGCAAAAGAAAAGATAACGCCGAGCGAAAATTTTACGCTCTCGCCAAGCGGCATTACATTTTTTGACGACATGGCCAGCGGTAAAAAAAGCGAAATATCGCTACCGCTTGAGCCCATCAAAGAGAATTTAAAGCAAAATTTCGGACTGTTTTAGCCAGCTTTTCCGCCAAAAAATTTGAACAAATGGAAGGCAAAATTTGATACGAATCAAACCGAAATTTGACGACCTAAACTCCAAAAAATACGTGAAAGCATGCTGATGAAAAACAAATTTGACGCGCAAATCTGCGGTATCGACGAGGCGGGACGCGGCGCGCTAGCGGGCCCTTTGGCAGTAGCCGCGTGCGTGCTAAAGCGCGAGATAGCGGGGCTAAACGACTCAAAAAAACTGACTGAAAAGAGGCGCGAGGAGCTATTTGGCCAGATCGTCAAAAACTCGGAATTTCTCATCGCGTATTTTTCAAACAAAGAGATCGACGAACTAGGTCTTAGCGAGTGCCTTAGGCGCGCGCTGCGGCTGTTTAAGTCGCATTTTGCGGGCTGCGAGCTGCTCTACGACGGCAATGCAAACTACGGCACCGGCATAAAAACGATGATAAAAGCCGACGGCAAAGTGGCACAGGTAAGCGCGGCCAGCATCCTAGCCAAAGTAAGCCGCGACGCTCTAATGACGGCGTGGGACGGCGTGCATACGGGCTACGGATACGCCGCACACAAAGGATACGGCACGAAAGCGCATCTAGACGCGATAGCAAGGCTTGGCGACTCGCCGCTTCAAAGGCGCAGCTTTCGCGTGAAAAGCTTTGAACGCGGGCTGTTTGATGAGTAAATTTGACTTTGCGTAGCCTTGTTTCGTAAAATAGATTGAACATTTGCGCGACGATAAATTATACGAATTTTACGCATAAACGTCAAAAAACTAAAACTGGAATGTCTTTAAATTTAACTGTTTTATCGGCGACCTTATGAGTGACCGAGTTATGCGATACGGCCTAGTTGCCGAATTGATTTTACAAGAAAACAAGAGTAAATTTGATATTTACGCACGCTTGTCGCAATGCCGTTGACCTCAGGGCTACCACCGCTTGGCGTAGCGGTAAAACTCTAAATTTTGATTAAAACCCCGCAAATTTAAACGCAAAAATGAAGTAAATTTGGCTTATTTCGCGAGAGATGTTTTTAGATATCTATAAAATTCATTGCAAACGCCATCAACCGACTCGTCCGCGTAAATATCGTGCCAAGGCTTGGATTTTCGCGCTTCGTAGTCCGTCTGGCAAGTCTTTTTAAGGATGTACTTTTTCTTGCCGTTAGGGTTAAAGAGTCTAAATTTGTGCACTCCTAGCTCTTCGCCGCGTTCTATTTTCTATGATTTCTTGCATAAATTTTAGATATTTTATAGCGTCAGCGAGTAAATTTTCTAAGTAGCAACGCGAGATGTTTTTTATATCAAATATGTCCGTTACGCCATTTTTCTCGCCGTTTATATCATAAATATAAATTCGCCAAACGTCTTTGCCGCGCGCGAAAATGTCCGATTTTTTATAAATTTCACGGCGTGATTTTACGTATTTTTAGTCGAAATTTGTAGCCGACTTGCCCAAACGTGCGCAAAAATCATCGCAAATTTCACGCACGGAGCGTCCGTTTTGCTACGCTTCGTTTGGGGCACGGTTATCTTGGAGTTAGCCGTAAATTTTCTTTAAATTTGCTAGATTTGCACTCAAATTTAAAAGCAGCATATCGGCTGTTACCAGCCTTGCCATCGCAGTGGCTACGACGCTACCGCGTACTCCGATACACGGATCATGCCGTCCGCGTAGTTCGCAGAGAGTATCCTCTCCGCGCACGTTTTGCGTCGGCTGAGATAAAAATATCGACGGAGTCGGCTTAAAATGCGTCTTTATCACGACCTCTTGTCCGCTCGTCATGCCGCCCAGCGTTCCGCCCGCGTGATTTGAGGCGAAGCCGAATTTTTCGTCCGAATTTGAGCTACGGCAAGCCGCGCCGTCCGCCTCGCTTTTAAATTCGTCAAATTTGCCGCCGTTTAAATTTGACCGCTCGTCCGCACCGTCAAGAGTAGAGTTATCCATGCCCGAATTTACGTGCGCATATTTTGCGCCCATCGAGTCGTTATTTTCGCTGCCGCGCATCTTGCTCACGTTTACGCCCTCGCCGATTTCTACGGCTTTGACGCCGTTTATACCCATCATCGCAGCCGCGATTATTGCGTCAAATTTATAGTATAACCCCTCGCCAAGTCCCGCCGGCGCGCCGCGGATAACCGTGACGACGCTAGCTCCGACGCTGTCGTGATCACGCTTGGCTTTTAGGATTTCCTCTTTCATCGCTTCTTCGTTGCCTAGCGAAAATATCTCCGAGCGCGCCGCGAGATCAAAGTCTAACCGCTCGCCGCAGGAAATTTCGCCCACGCTAGCCACGCCGCTTTGTACGCTGACGCCAAATTCGCCCAGTAAAATTTGAGCTATCGCACCGCCAGCCACGCGCACGGCCGTCTCTCTAGCCGAGCTGCGTCCGCCGCCTCGGTGGTCGCGGATGCCGTATTTGCGGTAGTAGGCGTAGTCTGCATGCCCGGGGCGAAAGAGCTCGCGTAAATTTTCATAATCGCCCGATTTTTGATTTTCGTTTCTGATGATAAAACCGATCGGGGTGCCCGTGCTCACGCCTTCAAACACGCCGCTTAAAATCTCCACGCGGTCGCCTTCGCTCCTTGCCGTGGCAAATTTCGAGCCTCCCGGTTTTCGCTTATCAAGCTCGCTTTGGATAAAATTTAGATCAATACGAACGCCCGCAGGAAAACCGTCTAGTACGCCTCCGATCGCCGATCCGTGACTCTCGCCAAACGTCGTTAGCGTCAGTTTGCGTCCAAAGGTATTCACTTGCCCTCTCCTAAAATCTCAAGCGCGGTTTTAGCGGCTTTTTGCTCGGCTTCTTTTTTACTTTTGCCCGCTGCTCGTGAGATTTCGCGCTCGTTTAGCATCAGCGCGATCTCAAATTCCTTCTTGTGATCGGGGCCTTTTGAGCCCACCAGCACGTATTTTGGTATCTCGGCAAAGCGCGCTTGAGTGAGCTCTTGTAGCGCGGTTTTGTAGTCTTTTACCATGCGGTCGAAATTTATATCGGGGTAGCATCTCTCAAAGGCCTTTAGGCTAGCCGCGCGAACGACGTCAAAGCCGCTTTCTAAGTAGATCGCGCCCATCAGCGCCTCAAATGCGTCTGATAGGATCGATGCTTTTGCCCGTCCGCCGTTGTGCTCCTCGGCCGGCGAGATGTTGATGAGCTGGCCCAAATTTAGATATTTGGCGAGCTCGGCAAAGCTTTTTTCATTTACGAGCGCGGCGCGTAGTTTGCTTAGATCGCCTTCGCTTAGGCGCGAAAATTTGTGAAAAAGATAATCCCCGATCACCAGATCCATCACCGCATCGCCCAGAAACTCGAGCCTCTCGTTGTTTGCGCCGCCTTTTACGCTTTTATGCGTGAGCGCGGTTTTTAGCAGCTTTTCGTCTTTAAATTTATAACCTAATTTCTCTTCCAAATTTCGCATTATTCGCCTTTTAAGCTATTTTTTATCTTTACGGCTTGTTCGCGCGCCATCTCGTCGCAAAGTTCGTTTTGCGGGTGCCCGGCGTGGCCTTTGACCCAGATCGCTTCGACCTCGTGCGGCTCGCTAGCGGCCAGATATTCCTGCCACAGCGGGACGTTTTTTACGTTTTTAAAGTTTTTCTTCACCCAGCCCTCTAGCCACGCATTTACGGCGTTTGCGACGTATGAGCTATCGGTGTAGAGCTTTACGCGGCAGGGCTGATTTAGCGCTTTTAGCCCCTCGATCGCCGCTCGCAGTTCCATTTGATTGTTCGTCGTGTGCGCCTGCCCGCCGCTTGCCGTTTTTTTGTGCTCTCCGTACTCTAGGATGTACGCCCAGCCGCCGGGGCCCGGGTTATCCAGACACGAGCCGTCGCTAAAAAGGCATACTGTTTTCATCGGATTTTTCCGTGATGTGAGGCAAAATTTGCACGCTGCCTAGCTCGCTACACATCGGACAGCGATAAAAATGCATCGGAAAAGCGTTTTTGCAGCTCTTGCAAACGTAGTTAAAGCTAAGCGCGGCTTTGTCGTAGTTTGCCGCTTTTAGCTTCTTTAAAACCTCTAGCTCAAAGCCCAGCGGCGCGCCGTCCTCTTCGCTCATGCCTTTTACGAAAAACAGGCTCTTATACTCGGGATCGGTTAAATTTACGGGCGAGTTTTGATAATAAACCAAGTCCAAAACATCCTCAAGCGGCGGGAAATCGGCAAAATCTTTAAGAGCCGAGCCGCTTAAATTTAACCTCTCCATCGCCATACGCCGCACTAGCGCAAATTCATCTTTTAGCGCTAAAATTTCGCCGATTTTAGCGGCCTCGTCTTTGCTTTTATCCGCTAAAATTTGCAGCGCCTTGATATACGCCGTCTGCGCTCTCACGTCGCTACCAAGCTCCTGCAGCGCGTCCAGAGCCTGCAACGCGCCCTCATAGTCTTTTAGTTTTTCGAAAATTATCGTTAGCGATTTTAGCGCGATTTGATTTCGCGGAGAGATTTTTAGCGCCTCTAAAAACACGCTCTTTGCGCGCTCCAAAAAGCCCGCCTTAAAATAAGTCTGCCCAAGATCGGTGAAAATTTGCTCCTTCGCCGCGCGGTTTTTAGCCCGCTCTAAAGCCACGGCATAGACGTTGATAGCCTTTTCAAAATACCCGCTTTTTGAAAACGTCCCCGCCAAAAAACACATCGTAGCCGTATCTGCGCCCGAGTTTATCAAAAGCTGCTTGTTTTCGTCGCTAAGACCCTGAGATTTGCCAAATTTTTTCAAAAACCCCGCGATCTCCGCCTTTTCGTCTTTACTCTTAAAAACGCCCCACGCATAGCTAAAAACGGCGATCACGAGCACCGCGGCGACTAGCACCACGAGACCGAAAATCGGGTCTCTAAATTCGATAAAAAATATATCCAAAATGCCGCTTTCTAAAGTCAAATTTAACGCCAATTATAGCAAAACGATTGTATAATCTCGCTTATGATCGATCCAAAATCAATAGAAAGACTAAAGGCGCAAACCGATATCGTCGATGTCGTCGGGCACTATCTGCCGCTGAAAAAAAGCGGCGCGAACTTCGTGTGCGTCTGCCCGTTTCACGACGATAAAAACCCGAGCATGAGCGTGAGCCCGTCGCGAGGGATATTTCACTGCTTTTCGTGCAAAGCCGGCGGCGACGCGATCAAATTCGTGATGGACTACGAAAAGCTAAGCTACCCCGAAGCCGTCGAAAAGATCGCAGGACTGCAAAATTTCACGCTAAACTACGTGCGCGGCGGCGAACCGGCGAAAGAAAACAAGCACATCCTAGAAAACGCGAATGCCTTTTACCGCTCGCTGCTTTATAAAACCCCCGCAGCCGTCGAGTATCTCTACTCGCGCGGTATCACAGACGAGCTGATAGATAAATTTGAGCTGGGTTTCGCGCCTGAGAGCGCACAGACGATAAGGCTACTGCAAAACGAGCAAATCGAACCCAAAGAAGCCCTAGAAGTCGGTATCGTAAAGCAAAACGAAAACGGCATTTACGCGAGTTTTATAAACCGCATTACCTTTCCTATCTACACGCACGCCGGACGGCTCGTGGGATTTGGCGGACGCACGATCAGCGGCAATCCCGCTAAATACGTAAATTCGCCCCAGTCCGCAGTTTTTGACAAATCAACGCTTTTTTACGGCTACCACCTGGCAAAGCGCGAAATTTTCACCAAAAATCAGATCATCATCACCGAAGGCTACATGGACGTTATCATGCTGCACAAGGCGGGCTTTGGTAACGTCGTAGCAGTGCTTGGAACTGCGCTTACGACCAAGCACTTGCCGCTTTTAAAGCGCGGCGAGATTAGCGTGATTTTGTGCTTTGACGGCGACGATGCAGGCATAAACGCCGCGACAAAGTCCGCCCTGCTGCTCGCGCAAAACGAAATCGACGGCAGCGTCGTCATTATTGAGGGCGGCGCAGATCCGGCCGATATGGTGGTAGCGGGCAAGATAGAGTATCTGCGGCAAATTTTTGAAAGCGGCACGGAGATCGGCGAATTTTACATCAGGCATCTAGCTAGCGGCTTTGATCTCTCGCGTCCCGTGCAAAAGCAAAAAGCGCTAGAAGCGATCCAGGCCTTTACCGCGAGCCTAAAACCCATCGTCGCAAACTCCTACGTCCCGCTCGTGGCTAAAATTTTAAAGATAGCCGAGGGGTCGTTTTGGCTTTCTCGCGGATCAAATTCGCCGATGCGACAAGGCTACGGCGGGACGGAGCAAAACGCGCAGGGCTACGAAACGCAAAATTTCCGCGCAAACTTGGGACGCAAAGACCCGCTAGAAATCCAAATTTTAAAAACGATGATAGAAAACGAGAGTCTAAAAAAATTTATTTTAGAAAATTTAAAGCCCGATTATTTCGCGCGCCACAGGGCAGTCTACGAGGCGATCGCAGCGGGAGCGAACGCGAACGATCCGTCCGTGCGCGAGATAATATTTGAAAAATACGAGGCGTTTAAAAACGAGGAGGAAATTTTACAAAACCTAAAATTTTTTAAAACAAGATTTTACAAAAATTTATACAAAAAGTATTCGGCGTCGCAAATCTCGCTAGAAAAAAAGCAACCGATACTAAAAAAAATCAACGAAATTTTAAAGGAACTTAAAAAATGAAAGCATTAGTTTTATTTAGCGGCGGGCTTGATAGTATGATCTCTATCAAGCTTCTAACCAGCCAGGGCATCGAAGTTACGGCGATCCATATCGACATCGGCTTTAGCGGCGACGAGAAAAAGGCGGAAATTTTACGCCGACGCGCGAACGAAGCCGGAGCCGAGTTTAAGATCGTAGATATCAGAAACGAATACCTGCGCGAGGTGCTTTTTACGCCAAAGCACGGCTACGGCAAGCACTTTAACCCCTGCATCGACTGCCACGGATATATGTTTAAAACGGCGCTTGCGATGATGAGCGCGGAGGGCGCTAGCTTTATCGCTACGGGCGAGGTGATAGGCCAGCGTCCGATGAGCCAGAGGCGCGACGCGATGGCGCAGGTCAAAAACGCAGCTGGCGACGAGGATGATCTCATCTTGCGCCCGATGTCCGCGCAGTTGATGAAACCCACAAAGCCCGAGCGCGAAGGCTGGGTCGATCGCAGCAAGCTGCTAGGCATTAGCGGACGCGACCGCAAAAGGCAGCTCGCGCTTGCCAAGGAATTCGGCTTTAGCGAATTTGAGACGCCCGGCGGCGGGTGCTTGCTCACGATCGAGAGCTTTTCAAACAAAATCAAAGATTTCATCAAATTCGACCCGGATATGACTAGCGCAGATATGCAGCTGCTGCGTATCGGGCGGCATCTGCGCCTGGCAAACGGCACAAAAATGGTCATCGGCCGCGACGAAAACGACAACGCCAAACTGCTAGCCCTAAATAATCCGAAATTTACGCAGATCAAATTTGACGAGGGCGTCGTGGGCGCGACTAGTCTCGTGGAGGCTAAATTTAACGAGGCCGACCTCGAGTTTGCCGTGCGGCTGGCGCTTGCCTACACTAGAGCCGATAAAGATACGGCGGTGCGAGCCAGGATCGGCGAGCGCGAGATTTGCGTGAAGCCATTTGAGGGCAAGCAGGCTGCGCAAGAGTTTTTCGTTAGTTAAATTTGCCTTAAAAAGCTCACCAGCAAAATAAATTTGACGCTGAATTTAAAATTGCTTTCGCAGTAAATTTTGATGGCTAAAATTTAGCGATATATCCTTTGCCATCTCAAATTTGGATTTGCTCGCTAGCTAAATTTGGCACCAATTTCTGACTACTTTGGGCTTAAATTTGTTTGATTTGCTAAAGCCCAAGCTTCAAATTTAGACTGACGGGCAACTAAATTTCGCCCTTTTGTACGTATAATTAGTCTGTAAATTTTGCTATCTTTTGTAAATTTACCAAAGCACGCCGACTGCACTAGAACTCTGCGCGATTTGGTAAATTTTACCGTAGATACCGTCGTTTTTATGTAGATTAATCCCAAATTTGAAATTCAAGCCATTTGTTTTATGCCGAAAAATGTCGTAAAAAGCTCAAATTTTGATTTATCGCTCAACGCGCCAAAATTAAAATGATACTGGCTTTTATTTTATTTTGAGATATTTTAAGTATAATTCTCATTTTAATATAATAATGAGAGTTTTTTGCGATGGATTATCAAGGACTATTTTTATTGGCACAGTTTGTAAATGAGAGAAAAAAAGCGAGTCGTAAGGAGATAGCGGAGTTTTTATTGCGCAAAACGGGTGCGAGCCAAAACAAAACGGACGCGCTTTTAGGCGTCATAGCAAATAGCCCCAAAATTCAAGGTTTGCCGCAAGAAAAAAGGATCATTTTAAAGACCTCTCGCGGGATTTACGAGATGAGCAAAGCCGGCGAAAAACTCTTAAAAAGCAAAAACGCTTGGCAAAATTTTGAAGCTTGGATTGATGGCGTTTACGGCGAAACCAAGACGCAAAATTTACCCGCCCCCAAAACTAAAAAATACCTAAAAACCATCACCGCTCTCGTCGTCCACGAGATAAAGGACAAAATGATCGGCGAGGCAATCAAAAAGCCGATAGAAGCGATAAAAACGCTCGCTCTAAAGCTCATGAAAAAGCATAAATATTTAGGCAAATTTTATGCTTTTAGACACGTTTTTTTGGCGCTTTTGGCTGCCAAAATCGCATTTGACGTCGTCAAATTCTTTAAAAATCGCAAGCCAGAAAAATTTCTCGTAAACAATCAGTCAGTAGGCTGTTAGCTAAGTTAACAGAAAATCATAAATTATTTATTGCAACTTTATATTTCGTCGCCCGTCTATAATCAATCGCACAGCATACTAAGCCGCAAAAATTGATTGCATCAAAACTCCAACGGAGTAAATTTATACGCAAATCTAGGCGCGACTTCGCAAGCTTTGAGTAGTTTCAAACTCCAACGGAGTAAATTTTAACTATGCGTGAAAAGACCGCAAAGCAGATAGCTGAATTGTTTCAAACTCCAACGGAGTAAATTTTAACGTGTAATGACTCTGGTAGAACGCGTAAGATATGTAGGTTTCAAACTCCAACGGAGTAAATTTTAACATTCATCCTGCCGTAGAACTTTTTGTAACCGCAATGCGTTTCAAACTCCAACGGAGTAAATTTTAACGGCTACGAATACGCTAGAGCAGATGAAAAGCATCGGTTTCAAATTCCAACGGAGTAAATTTTAACTTAGTTTTTTCGTTCGTTGCTAGTTATCCCCCGTGTTTCAAACTCCAACGGAGTAAATTTTAACGCTGGAAGTTGATGGACGTCGTAGGTATGAGGCAAGAGTTTCAAACTCCAACGGAGTAAATTTTAACCAAGGCAATTTTTGCAACCTACCAAACGTATCTTATTGTTTCAAACTCCAACGGAGTAAATTTTAACCAAATATTCTGCCCACGCTCTAAGCTCGTTATCACTGTTTCAAACTCCAACGGAGTAAATTTTAACGGCGGCGTCCTTAGCGCGGCGAGCTGGGGATACGAGTTTCAAACTCCAACGGAGTAAATTTTAACTCTCGCCTTTTCCCGTCCTTTGGACGTATTCGCTAGTTTCAAACTCCAACGGAGTAAATTTTAACTTCTCGCACGTCTATACCTCTTACCGGCATAGCTACGGTTTCAAACTCCAACGGAGTAAATTTTAACTGGGGGTTTAAAGGGGGTTTAATGGTTACCCTGAAAGTTTCAAACTCCAACGGAGTAAATTTTAACCCTTTCAAGAGAACCAAGACCACGAGAAATCTTATTGTTTCAAACTCCAACGGAGTAAATTTTAACAATAATTCTAAAACCACATTTGAATTATTACAAAATGTTTCAAACTCCAACGGAGTAAATTTTAACTTCGCCTCTAGTTCTTCCATAGTCGCTCCTAAATTAGTTTCAAACTCCAACGGAGTAAATTTTAACCTAGCGTTGTCCCCGCTGGCCTTGCCCCCATGTCTTGTTTCAAACTCCAACGGAGTAAATTTTAACTATTCATTTCTCGTCCTTTAATCTAAACCCCAATGCGGTTTCAAACTCCAACGGAGTAAATTTTAACCTTTTTCAGGCAGCTCTTTGACTTCGTCTATTAGATGTTTCAAACTCCAACGGAGTAAATTTTAACAGCCCGAGAGCCTGCCTAGCATCGTGTTTCACGAGGTTTCAAACTCCAACGGAGTAAATTTTAACACGGCGGGTTTGGCTTGCAAGAGTGGGACGGCTGGGGTTTCAAACTCCAACGGAGTAAATTTTAACCCTTATACTTATGTATCTTTTGTTATTTCAAGCCAGTTTCAAACTCCAACGGAGTAAATTTTAACGACCCACCAAACGAGAACCGGATCTTCTTTGGCCTGTTTCAAGCTCCAACGGAGTAAATTTTAACTCTAAGTCGTGAGAGCTCAAGCAACTACGGAAGATTGTTTCAAACTCCAACGGAGTAAATTTTAACCGGGTGTTTCTAGGTGGGTATCATACAAGATTTTAAAAGTTTCAAACTCCAACGGAGTAAATTTTAACTTTTAGCGATATCGCCCTTAATTTCTGCTATCTTTGCGTTTCAAACTCCAACGGAGTAAATTTTAACCTTTATCAAAAACAAAACCGTTTAATTCCCACTTAGGTTTCAAACTCCAACGGAGTAAATTTTAACATGCGCCAAAGGAACACAATCACGATGAGGTTTATCGTTTCAAACTCCAACGGAGTAAATTTTAACTCGCTTCGCAGACCAAATTCCCTAATTTCTCGATATGAGTTTCAAACTCCAACGGAGTAAATTTTAACGTGGAGAGGCGCAGAGTGGGCTACTGCGATGATAGAGTTTCAAACTCCAACGGAGTAAATTTTAACAATACGACAACGACGAAACGATACCGTTTTAGGGGCGTTTCAAACTCCAACGGAGTAAATTTTAACCAATGGGACCAAACAAAGCCATCATATCGGACGAAAGTTTCAAACTCCAACGGAGTAAATTTTAACGACGTTCTCGTCGTCGTTTTTAATATCGCACAAATGAGTTTCAAACTCCAACGGAGTAAATTTTAACTCTACCTAGAATTAGGCTGCACGACATCAGACATTGTTTCAAACTCCAACGGAGTAAATTTTAACAAGCTCATATCACACCGCCTTAAGCTTTTGGAGCAAGTTTCAAACTCCAACGGAGTAAATTT
>NZ_CALIAV010000098.1 GCF_938045625.1 uncultured Campylobacter sp. | reverse complement strand
GGCGTATCTTTGGCCGTAACCCCACGTCATCGCGCCGTCGTCGTTTTGCTTAAAGCCCATCATGACGCCCGCGCTAAAGGGCTGCTTGAGGTCGTAAATTTTACTCGGCTCCAGATACCAGCGAACTTCGCCCTTGGTATCAAGGATGAAGTTGTTCGGGCTGTAGTTCCATTCGATCGCGCCGCCTGCGGGGTTGTTCCATACGACTTTTGTGCCTTTGCCGGTTTTATTTACGAAGTTATTTACGTAGTAGAGACGGTTGGCAAATTTCGCGCTCGGAGCCTTCACGACTTCGATTTTATCAAACAGCGCGCCCTTTTGAGACGGCATGCCCGAGCTTTCTAGATAAATCGCGGGAGCGTAAATTTTATAGGTTTCTTTTATGTGCTCGGTTTGCCCCTTGTAAATTTTATCGTACTCGACCTCTACGGTGTTTTGATAGTCGGGGTAGAGCCCGAAAACAGGTATTCCGCCATGCGTGCGAAGGTGTTTGTCGGCGACTTTATAGCTGATAACTTGACCGCCCGGCTTTGGTACGATAGTGACTTTGGCGTTTGCTAGCGTGTAGCCGCCGTTTTTGATGACCGCCGTTAGAGGCGCAATGTCGTACGGATTTACGACTACTTCGCCGATCTTGCCAGGGATGCCGTAGTCGATATGCGAGCCGCTAGGTCCGCCGATAGCAAGTGCTGCCGTGCTTAGACCGCCCAGTAACGCCGCGGCTAGGGCGAATGAGGAAAGAGTTCGCTTCATCTTATTCTCCTTTGAATTGGTTTGATATCGTAATTTTAATCAACCTCGCTAACGTAGAAATCACGCATTTATTAAAACTTGCTTAATTGTAAAAAATAATTTCAAATTTTAGCTTTTGCGCCAAAATTTAGCCGAAATTTCATAAATTTAATCTAAAATTTATCTTAGCGTGAGTTTTGCGGCGACGAGAGGATATACAATTAAAGCAAACTAAATCATTTTAAGGAGCATTCCATGAACCTACTTTCTAAATTTAGCAAAGGCTTTCTAGCCATTGCGATGTTTGGCGCGATAAGCGCGGCCGCGTTTACCGAGGGCGAGGACTACGTAAAGCTGCAAAAACCGCTACCAGTCGAGCAAAACACGCTAGTTAAGGTCTTTAGCTACGCTTGCCCGTTTTGCTACAAATACGACAAAACCGTCACGCCGAAGGTCGTAGAAAAGGTCGCGGGGCTAAAATACGTGCCGTTTCATCTAAAAACCAAGG
>NZ_CALIAV010000097.1 GCF_938045625.1 uncultured Campylobacter sp. | reverse complement strand
AACGCCGAGGCGATCGCGGTGCACGGCGATAAATTTGAAATTTTAGGGCGGTAAACTGCGGCGCTAAATTAAAATTTACGCTTGCGTTCGCGCATAAGGCGCAAGGCAGAATTTAAATTTATGCGCGACAAGCCGCTAACGGATAAATTTAATCAAAAGGGTCAAAATGAAAATATTACTGATTAACGGCGGAGCGCCGTTTAACGGCAATGGCGGCAAGCTAAGCAAAACATTGCACGATCTAGCAAAAAGGACGCTAGAGTCGCTAGGACACGAAACGCGCGAAACTACGATACATGAGGGCTACGACCTAGAGGGCGAGGTCGAGAAATTTCTATGGATGGATGCCGTGATCTGGCAGATGCCCGCGTGGTGGATGAGCGAGCCTTGGCTAGTCAAAAAGTACGTAGACGAGGTGTTTATGGGCGGCATAGGCAAGATCGTGGCAAACGACGGACGGCACAGCGCGAGTCCAAACGACGGATACGGCACCGGCGGGCTGATAAAGGGCAAATCGCACATGCTAAGCGTCACATGGAATGCGCCGCTTCAGGCGTTTGACAGGCCCGGAGATTTTTTCGAGGGCGTGGGCGTGGACGGCGTTTATTTACATTTTCATAAAGCCAACGAGTTTTTAGGCACGAAAAGGCTGCCTACATTTATCTGCAACGACGTCGTTAAAAATCCCGACATTGAGCGTTTTACGAGGGATTACGAAGCGCATTTAAGAAAGGTTTTCGGCTAGAGAGCGATAGGCTACCAAGCGATCTTTTTGATGCGGTTTTGGCTAATGAGTAAAGTCGATAGGTTTTTTACTCGAAAGTACGGCGAGGCGTTTAGCGCGTTTTGGATGAAATTTAAGTTTAAGGAGCATTTATGGAGTATTTCAAGCCGTTTTTCGTAAAGATCGGAGAGCGCGCCAGAGATGACGATCGTACGAGTGCGCACGAGCAGATCATCGTGCCGCTACTGCAAAACGCGCTCGCCGCCTACGTCTATAACGGGCGCAAAGATAGTATTGTGGGGCATTCGGTAGCGTTGAGCACCCGCTAAACTTAAGCGAGTTTAGTTTTCTCGTGCGCGAGCGGAGCAAATTTCGCCTCGATCTAGCGCGCGAATGCGTAAACGGCGCCGAGATTTTTTGGAACGCCTGCAGCTTTAGGCGCGGCTCAGTCGTCGTTTTGCTTGAGGGCGAGTTTGATCCGGCGCCTATTTTACGCCGCTGCACCGAGATAAGCATAGACGAAACGCCAAATATGGGTAACAGCCCCGCGGCGACCAAGCTTGCCAAGCGTGCGATGAGCGAGGGGCGGATCGCCGTGCTTTTTAGCGCGTCAAACGGGATAGAGTGGATGGACATCTACGCTCCTGAGGCTGTTCAGGATAAAATTTCAAAGCTTGCGGATGAGATAAACGGGGACGAAATTTAAAATATACGCTTTACGACCTTGCAGGAAAACGAGTCGTCAAATTTAATGACGCAAGCACAACCGTATGTAGCTATAAGCTTTAGACGAGCGGCAGGCGGCAAAAACTCAAACAAAACGCACCATTTAGAAAAAGCTAAATTATCGTGCCTCAAGCATTATCAGATTTAATAAAAGCAATGTCTGTGGGAGGGCAGTCGTCAAATTTGCAGATAAATTTCTTTTGCCTCTTGTGCCGTTAAATTTACAAAGCAAAATTTGCCGCCCAAAGCTCAAATTTGAAGGCCCGATCCGAAAAACAATGCGGCGTAAATTTACCGCCTCATCTTTCTGCCGATTAGCGCAAAAATCACGATCACGCCGGCGATCATCAGCCCAGCCTTGACGTAAAACGCCCTCCTCTCGCGCACGGCTTCAGGCGAGCTGGTTTTGAGCCGCACCTTGACGCTCATGCCGCCCGCGACGATGCTTAGCGTATCGCCAGCCATGCCTTTTAGCTTCACGCTTAGCGTGTTCGTGCCACTTTGCGCGACCGCAGGCGTCATAAAGCCCGAAGCCTTGTAGGAGTAGCGCGTCATGAGGTCGTTGCAGTCTTTGGGGCGGAAAAATATCTCATAGGTCTTATCTGCTTCCACGCCCAGCACGTCGCCGTCGCGCGCATCAAAATACGGATTTTGAGGAGTTTTGGTTTTAAAGCTCCATTTTATCTGCTTTACCTGCGCGCCCGCGCTTTGGGCGCTTTGATTTCGCGCGCCTGCTTGCTCGTAGCTAAAAACCGCCTCATACTGCGCGCCAAAGTCAAAAACCTCGCGCGAAAAAACCGCAAACTGCTTGGACGAAAATTTGGAGTTTATATCGTTGGCGCTCGTGATGACGTGCAAATTCTGGATCTTTCGCCCGTCTTTAAATATCTCGAAATCTTTAAATTTTACCTCGCCAGCATTTGCGTTAAACTCGATACTAACGGGGTTTGCCGTGATCTTGCACTCAGGGAATGGGTCCGGAATCTCGCCGCTAAAATAAGGCGTTACCGCGGTAGCGTCCGGAAATTTGACATAGGGCTTCATTGAGCCCGTGAAGTTATCAAATTTAGCGTCTTTGATTTTTAGATTTTTATCAGCGCAGACATTTGTATAAAACCGCCCCACGCCCGTATCGCTCGCACCCCTAGTGCAAAAGGCGTTAAGCCTAGAGTTGCCCATCTCAAAGACGAAGGCGTTAAATTTGTCCTTGGACGCGAGCGCGTAGCCGACCTCATCGACGCTCAAATTTAAAAAAGCAAACCGGTGATAAATCGCCGAAAATAGCCCGTCCACCGCCTCTTTAAAGTCGCTTTTATAGGCGATATTTTCAAGCACTAGAGTTGATTTGTAGCCTACGGCTAGGGCTCTATCGGCCGGAGTCGCGCCGCTAAATTTCGCCCGTCCCACCACTTCGTCGTGCCCCATATATTCGTTTTGGGCGCTGTACTCGGCGTGATTTTTTGCAGCCTGGCTTAAAATTTGATTTGGTTTTAGACCAGAGAGTCCGGAGCCGCGGCGATATTCGTTTAGATACGCGACCGCGTCTGAATCGGGAACAAAAGAAAACTCGGGCTGCTTGGCGGACTTTAGCGTGGAGCTTTGGCTCTGCCCGCCAAAGATATCGCAACCAGAGAGAAAAAAGGCGCAGGTTAAAAGGCTAAATTTAAGCCCATGTTTTACAGAGTAAATTTTCAACCAGCGCCCTTTAAATTTAAGCCTTAGGGCCGGCTTTTGCGTATTCCACGCCCTCTTTTACGTCCTCGTAGCGTTTAAAATTTGTCTCAAACATGCTCGCTAGCTTATCGCGAGTCGCGACGTATTCGTCCTTGTTTTCCCACGTATTGATAGGATTTAGCAGCTTTGTCTCGACGCCTGCTAGCTCTTTTGGGATCGCTAGGTTAAAAATACCAAAATTTTCAAATTCGCACTTTTTGATACTGCCGTCAAGGATCGCGTTTATGCACGCGCGCGTAGCTTTGATACTCATTCGCTTGCCCACGCCGTAAGCGCCGCCGCTCCAGCCGGTATTTACGAGATAGACGCTAACATTGTGCTTATCGATCTTTTCGCCCAGAAGCTTAGCGTAAACGGTCGGGTGTAGCGGCATAAACGGTTCGCCGAAGCACGCGCTAAAGGTCGCCACAGGCTCGGTGATACCGCGCTCGGTGCCTGCGACTTTGGCTGTATAACCGCTTAGGAAATAATACATCGCCTGCTCTTTGGTTAGCTTTGCGACTGGAGGCAAAACACCGAATGCGTCGGCGGTTAGGAAGATTATATTTTTCGGATGACCGCCCGCAGAGCTTGGCTCGTAGTTGTCGATATGATAGATCGGGTAGCTGACGCGGGTGTTTTCGGTCTTGCTGCCGTCTTTGTAGTCCACGATGCCCGCCTCATCCGCGACCACGTTTTCAAGCAATGCGTCGCGCTTTATCGCGGCGTAAATTTCAGGCTCGCTGCTCGGGTCTAAATTTATGCATTTCGCGTAGCAGCCGCCCTCGAAGTTAAATATCCCCTCATCGTCCCAGCCGTGCTCATCATCGCCTATTAACTTGCGGTTTGGATCGGTCGATAGCGTCGTTTTGCCCGTGCCGCTTAAGCCGAAAAATAGCGCCGTGTCGCCCTGCTTGCCCACGTTTGCCGAGCAGTGCATACTTAGCTTGCCCTCAAGCGGCAGCCAGTAGTTCATCATAGAAAAAATTCCCTTTTTCATCTCGCCGCCATACCACGTGCCGCCGATAACAGCGACGTTTTCCTCGACGTTAAAGATAACGAAAACGTCGGAATGCAGCCCATCGCTCGCGTAATCTTCGTTTTTGCATTTGCACGCGTTATAGACGACGAAATCAGGGCTAAATTTAGCTAGCTCCGCCTCGCTTGGACGGATGAACATATTTTTAACAAAATGCGCCTGCCACGCGACTTCGGTTACAAAGCGAACTGATTTTTTGCTCTTTTCGCTAGCGCCGCAAAATGCGTCCTGGATAAAGATTTCTTTGCCGCTTAGCTGGGCTTTGGCTTTAGCTAAAAGCTTATCGAAAAGCTCTTTTGAGATAGGTTGATTTACCTTGCCCCAGGCGATGTATTTTTGGCTTGGATCTTGCTTTACGAAGTACTTATCCTTTGGGCTGCGACCCGTAAAGATGCCGGTATCGACCATAAAGGTGCCGTTGCTTGATACGCGTCCTTCATTCATCGCTTTTTCAAGCTCGAAAAGCTCGTCGTAGCTTAGGTTGTGGTTGATTTTTTTGATGTCTTTAAGACCTAATTTTTCTATTTCATTTACCATTTTTCTTCCTTATTTTGGATTAAATTTTCGCTAAAATTTGACCGTTTGCCACGGTTTGTCCTTGTTGCACTTCGATAGAGGTTACCAGCCCGTCTTTTGGAGCGTTTACGTCTATTTCCATCTTCATAGCTTCTAGCACGAACATCCTTTGCCCCTTTTTCACGCTATCGCCCACTGCGACTAGGATTTTAAACACGTTTCCAGGAAGCGTGCTTTTTACCGGCTCGCCGCTACCGCCGGTCGTTTTAGCCGGAGAGAGCTCCGGAGGCGGCATGTGCGCTACGCTTGCTGGTTTTACGCTTTTTATCTCGGCTTTGCCGTCAGCATCTGCGACCTCGACGTCAAATTTTTTGCCGTTTACGGTGACGCTGTATTTTTCGTTTATCGGGGTTTTCGCACGAGGGGTCGGTGCGCTCGTTTCGCCCGCGTTTGCAGATTTTTTTCGGATATTTACCTTGCCTTCGCCTTTTAAAAACGCGATGCCTTTTTCTTTGCACGCCGCAGCGATAAAGATATTTTCCTCGCTAGGCTCGATACCCTCTTTTTTGAGTAGCTCACGCGTAAATTTAAGCGACTTGCTCTCGTCTTTGTCCGCGATATCCATGGCATGCTCTTTGGTCGGTTTTAAGCTTAGCTGCTCGCTAGCTAGCTTAACCACGCTCTTATCGGGCTCTACAGGCGTTTTGCCAAAGTAGCCTAGCACCATTTTACCGTAGCCTTCGGCGATCTTTTTCCACGGACCAAACATCACGTTGTTAAACGCCTGTTGGAAATAAAACTGGCTCACCGGCGTCACGCTCGTGCCGTAGCCGCCTTTTTGCACGACTTCGCGCATAGCAAGGATAACTTCTGGAAATTTATCCAAGATATTATTGTCGCGCATCATTTGGGTGTTTGCCGTTAGCGCGCCGCCTGGCATCGGGCTAAACGGGATGAGAGGGCTAACCTGCACGGCTTCTGGCGGCAGGAAATAGTCTTTCAAGCACTCATTTAGTACGCTTTCGTATTTTAAGATTTTCTCCACGTCAAGCCCGCCCAGATCGTAGTTTTTGCCCTTAACGGCATGCAGCATCGTTAGGATATCAGGCTGGCTGGTGCCGCCGCTAACAGGGCTTGCGGCTAGATCTATGCCGTCTGCGCCAGCCTCTAGAGCGGCCATATAGCATGCGACGCTAACGCCTGCGGTTTCGTGAGTGTGGAGTCTGATGTGGGTATTTTGAGGGAGGAGTTTGCGAGCCATTTTGATGGTCTCATATACTTTTTGCGGACTAGAGGTGCCACTGGCGTCCTTGAAACAAACGCTGTGATACGGAATGCCCGCGTCTAAAATTTCACGTAAAATCCGCTCGTAAAACGCCACGTCGTGCGCGCCCGAACAGCCTGCTGGCAGGTCCATCATCGTGACGACTACTTCGTGCTTTAGTCCGTGGTGAGCGATACGCTCGCCAGAAAATTTTAAATTTTCCACGTCGTTTAGCGCGTCGAAGTTTCGTATCGTGGTCGTGCCGTGCTTTTTAAAGAGCTTTGCGTGCAGATCGACTAGCTCGCGGCTGCCCGTATCTAGCGTCACGGTATTTACGCCGCGGCTTAGAGTTTGCAGGTTTGCCTCGGGCCCGACCGTTTCGCGAAATTTATCCATCATCGCAAACGCGTCTTCGTTCAAATAAAAATAAAGGCTCTGAAATCGCGCCCCGCCGCCAAACTCAAAGTGCGTTATACCGGCCTCTTTAGCCGCGCTAACCGCGGGCAAAAAATCAGCCATCGCCACGCGCGCGCCAAAAACCGACTGAAAGCCGTCTCTAAAGGTAGTATCCATAACGTCTATAAATTTTTTCGCCATTTTGCCGCCTTGTCAAATTTCAAAATCGTGCTAATTTTACCTAGTTTTAGATTAAGTGGATATAATAAAATCAAAGCATTATCACAAAAATGTTTAACGAGGGGAGCAAATGCAAGAGCGCACGCTAGAAGAGCTTTATAAAAAGCTAAAAGAATTTGATAGGCTGATGGATAAAGAGGAGTATCTACTTGACGAGATAAGAGACGCCGTAGAGGCGCAGAATTTGGCGTTTGCCGCGCAAATTTGCGACTTTGTTTTAAACGACGAATTTGAAAAATTCGGCGCGTTTTTAAGAACCAGAGCGCTAATGTGGCTCACGGACTATATCGTGCAAAATTTAAAAGAAAACGAGAGCGAATATCCGAATTTTGACGACTTCGTGGACTGCCTGTGGAAATTTAAATGGATCGTCTCGGGCATCGCTCAAAGCTCCATGATAGAAAAAGAGCTCATAGACGAGGTAAACGAGGCGATGCTGTTTTACTACGAGCGCTTGGAGCTCTCGCTGGCTGCCTACTACAAGGCCTTGATGAATCAAAACATCGACATGGGCGATGCCAGAGAGGCAAAGGCAAACTACGAGCTGTGGAAAAAGCTCGCCAAAGACGATATGGCCGACTGCGAGGCGTGCGAGACATCAGGTGAGATCGCGTATTTAAATTTTGCCGGCGAGCACGCAGCGGCGCTGGAGCTTGCCGCGCCGATACTCTCAGGCGAGCTAACCTGCGGCGAAGTGCCTCACACGACCTACGCGCCGATACTTTTTAGCATGATTAAAACAGGCAAGATAGAAGAGGCAAAAGCCCTGCTACCAAAGGCCACGGCGGCGATCGAGTCAAACCCTCGCGTCATAAACATGGTCGCCCCGCTAATCGAGATCGCCGTTAGGCTGGACGAGCGCGAGACGGCGCTAAATTTAGCGCGCAAGCACTCTGCGGCGATCCTTGATGGCAACGACGATCTAAACGACCTGCGATTTTTCATCGCAGTTAGCGCGTTTGGCGACGAGAACGACTACAAGATAGCTCTAGAGATAGCGGGTAAATTTGACGCTAGAAACGGCAATACCTACTACTCTGACTACCTGAACGAATTTTATGCGGAGTTTGGTTTTTAGCTTTTGCGGGTTAAATTTGACGGGTAAATTCGGAGTTAAATTTATAAAATTTGATGCACCGAGACCCGCGCCTTGACGATAGTAAATTTGGCTTGGTTAAAATTTGGCGTTGCGAGTTTGGCTTCCTTGCGTAAAAAACAACCATTTGAGGTTGTTTTTTACTTTATATAAAAAAAGGGGGGGGTGGGGCTTGAATTACGCTCTGCTTTGCAGCTCTCAAAGAGAGTGCAAGCACAAGGC
>NZ_CALIAV010000096.1 GCF_938045625.1 uncultured Campylobacter sp. | reverse complement strand
CGAGCCAAAAAAGCCGTGAAACATACCCTATTCTTAAGAAAATTTAGCCGTTTAAGCGTTTGAAACTTAAAAACGGCAAATGCTTAAATCACGAAGTGCCTATTTTAGGGCATATCTGCGTTTTTGTATTGAAAAGTAAAGTTTTCATTACCATTTTTTCGAGCCTTAAAAACTGAATTACCCAAAAATATTTTAAAAATATTTTTAGCATTTTTACTAAAGAAATAGCGTAATACCAGGTCTTTTAAAGACATCGTCAAGTCGCCTATAACCACCATCCCATATTTTTGTAATCTAAAGCACTTCAATAAAACTCAAACCCAATTAACTCCATTATTTTTTTCTTGATACTTTACAATAAATTTCGGATTTCTCAAACCGCTGCTAGTGCGTTAAATTTAGCCAAGTTTACTAGAGCGGGCTTAAATTTGATCTCCAAATTTGATCCTAGGTTTTTAGATAGATCAAATTTAATTTGGCGCCAATTTCCACCCAAACCAACTTCAAAATTTAAGCTTATTTTTTATACAATTGATCCCAAATCCAAAAGCGGAATTTAAGATGAAATTTATCCCCAAAACCATACCTTTTGCTGAATTTATCGCACTCATGGCGCTTCTTACCTCGCTTGGAGCGATGAGCACCGACGCGATGCTACCAGCACTCATGCAGATCGGCCTGGATCTTGGTGTAACCCAGATAAATCAAACCCAGCTCGTCATCTCCTCGATGTTTGCGGGCTTTGCCGTCGGACAGATATTTTACGGGCCGCTTAGCGACTTTATCGGGCGACGAAATGCCGTGCTGCTAGCGCTTGCGATATTTACGGCGAGCTCCTTTATTTCGGTCGTCACGAGTGATTTTACCGCGCTTCTAGCTAGCAGATTTTTGCAGGGGCTAGGCGCTGCGGGCCCTAGGATCATCGCGATGGCGCTCATACGCGATCTTTATAAGGGGCGCGCGATGGCCCGCGTGATGAGCTTTATCGCAGCCGTTTTTATCATTGTGCCAGCACTTGCCCCGATCATCGGCGGCTTTATCTTTAAAATTTATAATTGGCGCAGCATATTTTTAATGCTTACTTTTATGGGACTTGCGTGCCTATCGTGGTTTGGACTGCGTCAGAGCGAGACTTTGCCTGTGCAAAATCGCAATAAATTTAGCCTAAATTTGATAAAACGCGAGGCCGCGCAGGTTGTGCAAAACAGGCGCACCGCAGGCTACACCATCGTTTTGGGGCTGATTTTTGGGATGTTTTTGAGCTATATCAGCACCGCACAGCAGATTTTTGAGGTAAGTTACAAGCTAGGTGACGAGTTTCCTATATATTTTGCTATAAACGCTCTGGCCCTTGGCGTCGCGTCGATGATAAACGCAAAGCTCGTGATGATCTACGGCATGCGCTACCTTAGCCTGCGAGCGATGGGGGCGTTTTGCGTCATAGCGGTCGCGTTTTTGCCAGTCGTCCTCGCGTATGACGGAGTGCCGCCGCTGTGGGCTTTTATGGCGTTTTGTATGAGCAGCTTTTTTTGCGTGAGCATACTTTTTGGTAACCTAAACGCGATGGCGATGGAGCCCATGGGCAAGATCGCAGGCATGGCGGCTGCGCTGATCGGCTCGGTTTCGACCTTTGTTTCGCTTCCTATCGGAGTCGCGATCGGACAGATGTTTCGGGGTACGCTAACGCCTATGGTCGCGAGCTTTGCGCTTATCGGAGTGACGGCTTTTTGGTTACTTTATAAAACCTCAAAAATTTCGGACGAATAAATTATGTAAGCCAAATTTTTCAAATTTGAGCGGTAAATTTGGCTACGCTTAAATAACCGCGCCGTCCGCAAAAGCGCCTTATAAAGCAAATTTACGCTATCATTGCGCAAATTTAAAGGCAAAATATGAAACCAAAATACAACTTTTTCAAAAACTCCAAATTTGCGTTCGAGGGGCTTGCCGCGATGCTAAAAAACGAGGCGGCGTTTCGCACTGAGCTTTGCGTCATCGTCCCGCTCGCGGTAGTTTCGCTATTTTTACCCGTTTCTGCCGCACAGCATGCGCTACTGATCGCCGTTTTCGGACTCGTTTTGATCTGCGAGTGCCTAAATACCGCGATAGAAGCGGTAGTAGATCTCGTTTCGCCGGACTTTCATCCGTTAGCCAAAATCGCCAAAGACTGCGCCTCTGCCGCCGTTTGCATCTCTATCGGCACAGCTGCGATAACTTGGGCTTGGACGCTGTTTGCGCTGGCATTTTAACGAGTAAAATTTGACCAAAGTGACTACCAAATTTGCACCAAAATCTAAATTTAAAAGTTCAAATTTATATCTAACGTCAAATTTGAGCTCAAATTTTACCGCTAAAGACTAAAGCTTTAAGCTTTTTTTGGATAAAGTTTCACTCTTATTATCAATATTAGGAAAGCTATGAAGCTACGTATTTCTTGGTTTAAATTTACGCTTTTAAACGCCATTTTTATCGCCGCGCTAAATTTCGCATTATTTAAATTCGCCTACTCAAAGCTTAGTTTTGACGCGGACGCGCCTATGGCCGTGAGCCTGCCCATTATCTATTTTTCGCTGCTTTGCGCGCTCTTTTCGCTCGTTTTTTTGCCCTATCTTGCTAAGCCCGTTAGTATCGCTGCGATTGCCATTACGTGCGGAAGCAGCTACTTCATGCAAAGCTACGGCATCATAATCGATAGCGAAATGATAAGAAACGTCGCACAAACGGACGCTGGCGAGGTGTTAAGCTTTTTAAATCCAAAACTCGTTTGCTACATGCTATTTTTGGGCGTTTTGCCCTGCCTTTTGGTCGCGTTTACGAGGATCGAGTACGGCGGCGCGAGGCGACATCTAAAGGTCAAATTTGTGGCATTTTTCGGCTTTTTAGCGCTCGCGGCAGCTCTATTTTTACCGCAAACCAAATCCATAATCCCGTTTTTTCGCGAAAACAGCTTCATTAGAGCCTACAACCTGCCGTTTTATCCGATTTACGCGGCGCAAAAATACGTAAAACTCGAGTTTTTCAAGCCCGAATTTAAACAAATCGGCACGGACGCGACGATGAGGCCAAGCCGCGAGCGACGGCTGATGGTGCTGATCGTCGGTGAAACGGCCCGCGCGAAAAACTATTCGCTCGGCGGATACGCCAAAAACGATACGAATTTTTATACGAAAAATGAGCCAAATTTGGTCTATTTCGGTGACGTTCGCTCCTGCGGAACGGCTACGGCGGTCTCGCTACCGTGCTTGTTTTCAAAATCCACGAGAAAAGAATACAGCAGCAAAGAATTTAGCGAAAACGCGCTTGATATCCTAAAACGCGTAGGCGTCAAGGTCGTGTGGCTAGGCAACAACTCGGGCAAGTGCAAGGGCGTTTGTGACCGTTTGGACGCAGGCGACGTCGAGTATTTTGACGCGGGATACGATACGAATATGCTGCCCTCCCTCAAAAAACACCTCGAAAATCTCGCGCAAAACGAGATCATCGTCCTGCATCTGCAAGGCTCGCACGGACCGGCCTACTACGCGCGTTATCCGAGTGAATTTCGTAAATTTACCCCGACTTGCGACACGAGCGAGCTTAGCTCCTGCGATAGCGAAAGCATCGTAAATACCTACGACAACACGCTGCTTTTTACCGATTTTTTTGTTGACGAGGTGATAAAGGCGGTCAAGGACGCGGGCGGCGATAAGAGCGCGGTTTGGTACTTCTCTGATCACGGCGAGAGCCTGGGCGAAAACGGCATCTACCTGCACGGCATGCCCTACGCCATCGCACCCGAGACGCAAAAGCACATACCTATGATGGCGTATGCAAGCGACGAAGCGACACTATCTCGCCTGCGCGCACAAAAAGACGACGCCGTCTCGCACGATAATGTTTTTAGTTCGCTGCTGGGGTTTTTTGGGGTGGAAACAAAAGAATATGACAAAAAACTTGATATATTCGGCGAGTAAATTTTGCTTTTTGGCGGCTCGTCTCTTGCGCGCCTTTAAATGAGCTAGAAATTTCCTCCCTCGATGAACTGCATGTTCTATCTTCGGTCGAAAATTTCGTCGCAACATTTAAATTCATCGCAAGAT
>NZ_CALIAV010000095.1 GCF_938045625.1 uncultured Campylobacter sp. | reverse complement strand
AACGGAGTAAATTTTAACTGGGGGTTTAAAGGGGGTTTAATGGTTACCCTGAAAGGATTCGAACCTCTGTTAGCTGATCCAGAGTCAGCAGTTCTACCACTAAACTACAGGGTAACGATAGGCGAAATTATAGCGAGCGAAATTTAAATCAGCTTTAATTATCTCAAATTTCAAGAATAAAACCGCAAAAATCGCCACGCAAATTTCACAGCCCGAATTTTTCAAGATGGGCTAAAAACTTTTCGGGCGGATAAAATCCGATGAGGCGTGCATTTTTTAGCTCGTTTTGTGCATCGCTACCTGCACTGAAAAAGAGTATCGCCGGCGGTCCGATGAGCCCGAATTTTTTCATTATCTGCGCATCGTCATTGCTGTTTTTCGTCACGTCCACGCGCAAAAGAGTGAAATTTGCTAGCTTTTTTAGCACGGCTTCGTCTTTAAAAGTTATCTCGTCAAGCTCGTTGCAGCTAGCGCACCAAGTCGCGTAAAAATCGATTATTACGGGTTTGGACGAGCTTTTTACCGCATTTTCTAGTTCGGTCAAATTTGAGACGGCGATAAAATTTGGCTCGTTTTTACTCAAATTTACGCTTGCGCCGCCTACATTTTTAAAGCCTTCGAGCGGATTTAGCGCCGATTTTGCGCCCGAAAATGAGCCCACGATGAGCAAAACAGAGTAGATAAAGACTAGCAGCGCCGTGCCTTTTAGCAGTTTTTTGCCGTTGCCGTACTCGTCCTTTGTCGCATCAAAAGCTCCGAAAAATACGCTCGCAAACACGCCGATAACGCCGTAAAGCAGCAGCTCCGCCATAGCGCCCAGCACGCGCGCGCTCAGCCAAACCGCCATTATCAGCATGATAAAGCCAAAAAGCGTCTTAATTTTATCCATCCACGCGCCCGGTCGCGGTAAAATTTTACCCGAGCTCGCCCCAATCAGCAGTAGCGGCACACCCATGCCAAGCCCCATCGTAAAGAGCGCAAGCCCGCCAAACAGCGCGTTTCCGCTCTGCGCGATATAAAGCAGTGCGCCCGCAAGCGGTGCGGCGACGCAAGGGCTAGCGATGAGTGCGGATAAAAATCCCATCGCAAAAACGCCGATTATGCCGCCTTTGCTTTGGGCTTTTTTGTTAAGCGCGTTTTGCATGGCAAGGGGCATCTGAAGCTCGTAAAGTCCGAACATCGAAAGCGCGAGCGCAACGAAAACGAGGCTAAAGCCGATCAGTACGGCCGGTGTTTGTAGCGCGCTTTGTACACCCGAGCCAAAAACGCTAGCCGCCACGCCCGCGACCGCGTAGGCGCACGCCATCGCAAAAACGTAGATAAGAGATAGGAAAAAGCCGCTCGTGGCGCGAGAGCTTTTGTTTTTGTTGTTTTTAGCGCGTGGGTTGTCGCTGTCAAATTTGGCCGAGGTTTCGTCCGGCGCGATTAAATTTACACCACCGTTTTTGCCGCCGTGCGTGCCGCTAGCTTGCTTTGAGACGATGATGGATGATAAGATAGGTATCATCGGAAAGATGCAAGGCGTGAGCGATAGTAGCAGCCCATAGCCAAAAAACGTGGCGAGCGAGAGGAAGAAATTTGCGCTGTTAAGGCTTGCAGCGATGGAGTCTTGTTCGGAGAGTGGTGCCTGCGAGCCGGCAAATTCAGGCTCGGCTGCTTCTATGATCTGTGCGACCGAGTAGCCGGCAAGGCTCTTTTTGACGCCAAATTTGAGTATTTGAGGTTGGTAGCAAATGCCGTCTTTGGCGCAGCCTTGGTATTCGAGCTTTAGTGTGAAATTTTCGCCGCCGCTAAGCCCTTTTAGCAAATTTATCGGCACAAAAAGGCTAAATTTGCCCGTATAAACCTCGCGCTCGTCGTAAATTTCGCCTTTTGGAAAGTTTAGATGCGAGTTTAGATTTTTATCGCCTAGGCTTGCTGTGAGGCTGTCTTTGTAGACGTGGATATTTGGTGCAGGGGCGAATCTAAACTCGACGTTTTGCTCGTCGGCGTGCGTGGTGAGGCCGAAGGCTTCTTTGACCGAAAGCGGTTCGGCAAACATAGCGCAGCAGGTCAAAACCGCCGCAAAAATCATCCTAAAAATCATAATATTCCTTGAAATTTTTGTCGTATTTTACACAAGCTCCCATAAAGTCAGCGTTAAATGTTAAATTAAGAGGCGTATTTTAGCTAAATTTTAATTATTTGATAGTAACATTTTAAAAATATCCAAAGGAGGTTTAGAGTGAGTAAAAATGGCACGGATAGCGTGAAATTCGACTACGAGCACGAGCTAAGAAAACTACAAATCGAGCTTTTAAAATTTCAAAATCACGTAAAAGAGCAGGGTCTGCGCGTACTCATCATCATCGAGGGGCGTGACGCGGCGGGCAAGGGCGGCTCGATAAAGCGCCTAACCGAGCACCTAAATCCGCGCGGATGCCGCATCGTGGCGCTTGAAAAGCCAAGCGACGTCGAGCGCTCGCAGTGGTATTTCCAGCGTTACGTCGCGCATTTGCCAAGTGCTGGTGAGATCGTGATCTTTGACCGCTCGTGGTACAACCGTGCCGGCGTCGAGCCGGTGATGGGTTTTTGCACGCAGGAGGAGCACAAGGAGTTTTTGCGCGAGGTGCCTAAATTTGAGGAGATGATCAAAAACTCGGGCATTATTTTCTTTAAATTTTACCTCTCGGTTTCAAAAGAAGAGCAAAAAAAGCGCTTCAAAGAGCGCCTCACCGACCCGCTAAAGCAGTTTAAAATCTCCCCAGTGGATGAAAAAAGCCAGGAGCTCTGGGATCAGTACACCATCGCCAAATACTCGATGCTGCTAGCCTCAAACACGCCGTTTTGCCCGTGGACGATCATCGTCTCAGATAGTAAAAAGCAGGCTCGTATCAACCTTTTTAGGTACATCCTAGCAAACGTAAAATACCCGAAAAAAATAGACGCCAAAAACTTTGAGTGTGACGAAGGTATCGTAAGGAGCGGCGAGGATGAGATCCGCCAGATGGAGGCAAATCTCAAAAACGAGAAGCTATCCAAGATGAACGGATAGGGCGAGTTTGGGTCAAATTTTACGCGCGGCGCGGGAAAATAGTCTCGCAAGAATTTGCCCAAATTTGTCAAATTTGACTCGGCCGTTAAATTTACACGAGGGCGGCAAAACCCGCACCTTTTTGATACGAACGGCGGTAAAATCGGCACTCATCTGTTTAAAATTACTAGCCGCTTTTGTAAATTTAACAAAGCCGAGCAGGGCTAAAATTTAACTCAAATTTGCTAAATTTCTTCATTTCCTGGCAAGTCAAATTAAGCCTTACAGAGCCGTTATCAGCGCATTTCATAGTCAAATTTGACTAAGCATCCTCCACGTCATCCACGCCGTACCATGCGCCAACGAGCAAAGCTTGAGCTGTCGCCGTTATCAAGATATTGATCCAGTGGAGTGCGCTGCCGATTTGCGCTTTTGCAAAAACCGCGATGCAGCCGGATAAAGCCGAGAGTATAAACATGTAGGCATAAATTTTAAACAGCGGATTTTGCGTGACGCGTGCCAACCTAAAATTTAAAATCGTCCAAGAAATCGCCGACAAAGTAAATAATGTAAAAAATATAAGCATAAACTCGGTGCTATAAAATCTTTCCTTTAAATATACCGTTGTCAGCATGGCGATCCCAAAAGCCCAACTCGCATGAAACGGCCGCATAAGATTTATCTCGCATAGAGGCTGAAGTGCTTTAAAAGCCGCATAAAAACAAACGATTGTGCCTATAGTCCCGAGTACCCAATGGTTTCTGTCCTGAAACTGCGGCGAAAAAGCTACAATGTAAGACGACAAAATCGTAAGCGACATGCAAATAGCCGCTAAAAATCCTAAATTTCTTGCGTTGTTTACGGTTTGGGCTCTGTTTTCGGTCAAATTTTGTTCGTTTTCGCTCATCTTACTCCTCCTTTATCATAGTCCAGGCGTATAGATAAAATGCAGTCGGCAGCACGTAGAGTGCCGCGATGGCTAGCGTTGCAAGCAGTATGGAAAAGACCGCTGTAAAAATTATCTGTAGCGCAAAGGCGATAATAAAGCTAGCGATAGCGAAAAATACGTAAGTCTTAAAAAGATCGTTTTCCGTAATCTTTGCAAGGCTGAAATTTAACTTAACCCAAAGGACGGCTAGATAGACGGTAATAGCCAGTGTAAACAGTCCTGCCAGCCCAGTGCCAGCCGCGGCAGGTCGGTCCTCTATGCCGCGTATAAAGCCAAATGCTATACCAACTACCGCAAATACGATAGATGCAAAAATCATCTGTTTATAGATGCTAAGCACGTCGGCGTCGTAAATTTCCTCTAGTTTTTTAAGCGCATGCCACATATAAACGGCCGCGGCGAGAAAAAGCACGAAATTTACCGAGCCTTCAAGCAGTTTTATCAGCTGCTCTTGCGACTCGCCGTGCGGCCGCGTAAATATCAGATAAAGCTTGGCAAAAAACGATACGGCAACGGTCGCTAGCATAAGCTGACACGAGATGATACCTTGCCTTTTGGCTGCTTTTAGCGTTTCTCGTTCGTAAGAATTTTCTTGCACGTTCTCTTTTTGGGGCGGAATTTTATTTGCTTGGCTTTGATCGGCGTCAAATTTGAGCTCCGTCGCTCGCTCGTGTTGAGCGCTAAAATTTGGTTCGCTTGCGCTTTGGGCGTTTAAATTTGACCTATCGCCGAGCTGGTTGGTTAAATTTACTTCGATTTCGTCTTGCTCGTTTGAGAAATTTTCCGCGTTGATCCACGCCGCGAGCAAGACGCCCGAGGTTGCTAGATCAAAGAGCGCGTTTGCTAGAGGTGCAAATTTGACGATAGAGGCAATGAGAGCTGGCGAGAGAACCTCTAGCATGCCATAAATAAAGTTTGCGCCCATACTAGCGACAAGCATCCACGCATAAACGCTAAAAAGCGCGCAGCCCGAGGCCTTTGCGAGTTTGAGATTTATGACGACCCATGCGATAGAGACAGCAAATACGGCAAGCGGGATGATAACGCGGGAGATGAGTCTGAGATAATTTTTATCAAAAACGTAGAGCGCGACCGTGCAGAGGATCACTGCTAAAAAGCCGTTGTAGGCGTATTTGAAGATGGTAAAGACGTTTGTGCTTGATAGCTCCTGCGCACGGATGAGCGCATAGTGGAAAAACGTCAGCGCAAACAGCCACGCTAGCGTGCGAACGATCCAAAACACACTCTGATCGCTCGCTAGAAAACTCGCGCTCGCACACAGGATGCAAACCGCGCCGAGAATGCCTTGGTTTCTTGCTTTATTAAAATTTCTATCCATTTTTCTCTTTCGGCGGTTTTGGTTTTAAATTTGCAAAATTTGATGCTCAAATTTGATGACACATAAAAGAGAAAATATACATAAATTTGTTTTAAATGGTTATTAAATTTAAGCAGAGAAAGTACTTTTAAAATAAGTGCGCTTATATAAGGGCACTAGAGTAAATTTGTAAATTTTGGTCTTTGGCGCGAAGCCTCAAGCAGGCGGGTTTGTCGGCGAAAAAGGGGAGTTTTGCCTCCCCTTCGTGTTAAACTAGAAATTAAATATTTTCTCCTGCTATCATACCAAACGTTAGGCAGTCTAGTATCGCGCAGCTACCTAGCCTGCTAGCTCCGTGCGTACCGCCCGTAACCTCGCCCGCGGCATATAGACCGGCGATCGGCTCGTCGTCGATATTTAGGACTTGCGCTTTGGTGTTGATCTTTACGCCGCCCATGGTGTGGTGTAGTTTCGGAGCGCCGCGCATAGCGTAGAATGGCGGTTTTGAGACTGTGATGCCGTTGGTTAGTTTCATCGGTTTACCGAAGTCCTCGTCGACGCCCGATGCCACAAAGCCGTTGTAACGCTCGGCGGTCTTGGTTAGCTCGCCTGCAGGCATTTTATAAAACGCCGCCAGCTCCTCAAGCGTGTCGAATTTTTTGATGACGCCGTTGTTCATCGGATTTTCGAGGTCACTCGGCACTAGTTTTGCCGCAGCTACGGAGTCGCAGAGGTTGATCGGATAGCTGTTTGCTTTGGCGTCGATGATTTTAAACATCGCGTCGGCTCTGATTTTGCGGTCGGCTAGCTCGTTCATATAGCGTTTGCCGGTTTTTGGATCGACGGAAAAACCATAGCGGAAGCTAGCTTGCGCGGCAAATTTGCTCGTGATGCCGTTGCCTTTTTCGTCCGGGCATTTGTACGGGATGTACTGTATCCAGCCCACTTGCACCGGCAGTGCGCCTACCTTAAATGCCGAAATGAGCGCGCCTGCAGTGGCTCCCGGGTGGTTTGTAGTGTCAAACTCTGGTACCGCGCGAGGATCTTGGAGCTTTCTAAAGAATTTATCGCTACAAAAGCCGCCGCTTGCGAGTATGACGCCTTTTTTAGCTTTGATGATTTTTTTGTCGCCGCCTTTGTTTTCTCGGTCGTCGCTAAATAAATCCTTATCGAATTTATAGTTTTCCCTCACGGTTACGCCGACGATGCGACCGCTTTCGTCTGTTACGAAGTCGTCAAATTTCGTACGAGTACGAAGCTCGCAACCGTCGGTTTTTTTAAACGACTCCACGAGAGGCTGCACGATACCAGAGCCGCTGGTGTTTTCGGTGTAGTACGTTCTAGGCACGCTATGGCCGCCCTCTAAGATGAGCTTGTCTAGGTATTTTGCGCCGTGTTTTACGGTGAAGTTAAACGTATCTACGGCGCGGTCGGCTAGCACTTCAAGCAGCTCGACGTGATTTAGTCCAAGCCCCGCTTTTACGCAGTCGGCGATGAAAATTTCTTTTGAGTCTTTGACGCCGTTTTTCTTTTGTAGTTCGCTACCCGGCACGGCAAAAATTCCGCCGTTTACGACGCTGTTGCCGCCCACGCGACCCATTTTTTCTAGGATTAGCACCTTGTTTCCGCGTTCGCTCGCTTTGATGCCCGCTGCAAGACCCGCAAAGCCGCTGCCGATGATGACGACATCCCACTCCTCGTCAAATTTTACGTCTTTTGCGCTTACTGCAGCTTCTGCATTTACCGCTCCTAGCGCAAGCGCACCGGCGCCTGCTAGGCTCATTTTGAGTATGTCGCGTCTTGAAACGTTACTTTTTGCCATGACCATCTCCTTGAAATTTAGATATTAAATTATAAATTTTATATATACATAAGTATTTAGTAAAAATTTGATTCTATATTGGAAATTGTACTGCAGTATCGCGTAAACCAAACTTAAATTTGAGATAATTGTATTAAGTTATTTTAAATTTTTTATTATATTTTATCAAAAATATCAAAAAATTACCAGTAAAAAAGAAAAAATTATACATCCACCGATACAATCTTAGTTTCCCCAATTTCCTTATTCATCGTAACCCCGTAAAGCCTGTGAGAACCCTTCATTGTTTCCTTATTATGAGTAATTAATATAAACTGCGATTTGTCAATAAACTGATGCAGAAGCTCTACAATTTTTTTTGTATTTTTTTCATCTAATGCCGCCTCTATTTCATCAAAAAATGTAAATGGGCTTGGCTTAAACATAAAGATTGCCATTATAAACGAAACTGCCAGCATTGATTTTTCCCCACCTGAAAGCAGCAGCAAAGTCTGTTCAGGCTTGTTTTTATATTTTACACTAAGTTCCAGACCTGTCGTTAAAAGATTTTCTGGATCAGTCATCTTAATTGTTTCTTTTG